>JAUYQP010000015.1 GCA_030697205.1 Mycobacteriales bacterium | reverse complement strand
GGCGCGCAGGGCGGTCTCGGCGGCGCGGGTGACCTCGGCGTCGGACAGGGCCGCGCGGGCGGTGAGGCGCAGGCAGGAGCGGCCGGCAGGCACCGACGGCGGGCGGAAGCAGCCGACGGACACGCCCTCGGAGCGGCACAGCGCCTGCGCGGCCACCGCCCGATGCGGGTTGCCGACGGGCAGCGGCACGACGGCACCCGCGGTGCGGGCGACCCCGAGGGCGTCGGCCAGGGACCACGACGTACGCCGCAGCGCGCTCACCCGGTCGGCGTCCACGAGGCGCAGGGCCGCGAGCGCCGCGGCCGCCGCCGACGGAGCGAGCCCGGTGTCGAAGACGAAGGCCCTGGCGGTGTCGACGAGGTGGTCGCGCAGCCCGGCGGGACCGAGCACGGCGCCGCCCTGCGATCCGAGCGACTTCGACAGCGTGACGGTCACGACGACGTCCGGCTCGCCCGCGAGGCCGGCGGTCGCGGCAGCACCCGCGCCGAGCGGCCCCACGACGCCGAGCCCGTGGGCGTCGTCGACGAGCAGCGCCGCACCGTGCCGGCGGCAGGCGTCGTGGAGCTCGGCCAGCGGGGCGACGTCGCCGTCGACCGAGAAGACGGTGTCGGTGACGACGAGAGCCCGCTCCTCGGCGCGACCACGCAGTGCTTCCTCGACCGCGGTCACCGAGGCGTGTGGCACGACGACGACGCGGGCCCGTGAGAGGCGGCAGGCGTCGACCAGGGAGGCGTGGTTGCTCTCGTCGCTGACCACAAGGGTGCCGGGGCCGGCGAGGGCCGCGGCGGCGCCGAGGTTGGCGAGGTAGCCGGAGGAGAAGACCAGCGCCTCGGCCGTGCCGACGTGGGCCGCCAGCGCCTGCTCCAACGCGTCGTGCAGCGAGGTGGAGCCGGTGACGAGCCGCGAGCCGGTCGAGCCGGCACCGAAGTCGCGCAGGGCGGCGACGGCGGCCTCGACGACTGCAGGGTGGCGGGCGAGCCCGAGGTAGTCGTTGGAGGCGAGGTCCAGCAGGGCGTCGCCGGCGGCCCGCGGACGCAGGACGCGGTGCAGGCCGGCCTCGGTGCGGCGCGCGGCCGCGTCGACCAGCCACCCCAGCGCGTCGCTCACGGTCACGACGCTACCGACGCGACCCGGCGCGGCCGCGCGGTGGATGGGCAGAAGGCACGGGGCGCAACCCGGCGCGGCCGCGCGGTGGATGGGCAGGAGGCACGGGGTGCAACCCGGCGCGGCCGCGCGGTGTTCTGGCAGGAAGCACGCGGCGGGTGTCGGCCCTGCCGCGGCGACCCGACCGCCCCGACCGCGAGGATGGCCCTGTGGACCGCCGCTCCTTCACCGTGCTCCTGCTGCTCGCCGCCACGTGGGGTTCGTCGTACCTCTTCATCGCCGTCGCCCTGGAGGACCTCGGGCCCTCGGTCATCACCTTCCTGCGGCTCGCCCTCGGTGCGGCCGTCGTCGTCGCGATGGCCGCCCGTGAGCGGGTGCTGAGCAGGCTCAGGGGGCGGCTCAGGGCGGTCACCGCGCTCGGCGTCGTCCAGCTCGGCGCCCCGCTGCTGCTCATAGCGGTCGGCGAGCAGGACATCCCCAGCGCGCTCGCCGGGACCCTGGTCGCGGCGACCCCGGTCTTCTCCGCGCTCATCACCCGAGGGGCGAGCACCCCCGTCCAGCTCGCCGGTGTGGCAGTGGGCTTCGTCGGCGTGGCCCTGCTGCTCGGGCTCGACGCCACCGCGGCCGGTGACGGCGGGCTGAAGGGCGCCCTCCTGGTCGTGCTCGCGGCGCTGGGCTACGCCGTCGGGGCGGCCTGGCTGGCCCGGTCCTTCGCCGACCTGCCGCGGCTCGCGACGCTGTCCGGGACGATGACGACGAGCGCGCTGCTGCTGCTCCCGCTCGCGCTGCTGGACCTGCCGACGCGCGCCCCCGACGTCGAGACAGTGGCCTCGGTCGCGGCCCTCGGCGTCCTGGGCACCGGCGTCGCGTTCGTGCTCTTCTACCGCCTCGTCGCGACCGTCGGCCCGACGAAGAGCCTGCTCGTCACCTACCTCGCGCCGGTCTTCGCGGTCGGCTACGGCGCGCTGCTGCTCGACGAGCGGATCGTGGCCTCCACGGCGACCGGCCTCGGGCTGGTGCTCGGCGGCGCCTACCTCGCGGGGGCGCGCCCGACCCGCACGTCTCGCACGCAGGACGCCACGACCTCGGTCAGCTCGTCCACCTCGTCGTAGGTCGAGCCCAGCGGGGGCATCAGCACGACGACCGGCCCGAGCGGGCGGATCAGCACGCCGCGGTCGCGGGCCAGTCGGCACACCCGCAGACCCACCCGGTCCTCCCCAGCGAGCGGAGCGAGCTCGATCCCGGTCATCGTGCCGATCCGGCGTACCTCCACCGCCCCGTCCTCCAAAGTCAGCGACGCGAGCCCCTCCCCCAGGCGACGCCCGAGCGAGGCGGCGTGCGCCACCGTCCCGCGCGCGTCCATGAGTCGCAGGTTGGCCAGGGCGACCGCGCACGACAGCGGGTTGGCGGTGTAGGTGTGGCCGTGGAAGAAGGTCCGTCCCGACGTCGCGTCGCCGAGGAAGGCGGAGTAGACGGCGTCCGTCGCGAGGACCGCCGACAGCGGCAGGTAGCCACCGGTCACGCGCTTGCCGCAGGCCAGCAGGTCGGGGGCCACGCCGGCCTGCTCGACCGCCCAGAAGGTGCCGGTCGCGCCGACGCCGGTCGCGACCTCGTCGACGACGAGCAGGGCTCCGTGGGCGTCGCACAACGCCCGCGCGCCGCGCAGGAAGGAGGGGTCGTGGGTGAGGATCCCCGAGGCCGCCTGCACCAGCGGCTCGACGACGACAGCGCAGACCTCGGAGCCGTGCTCGTCCATCCAGGCGCCCAGCTCGGACAGGACCTCCTCGGCCCGCTCGACCGCCGTCTGGCCGGGAGCCCGGACCCCCGGGGAGCCGGCGTGGTGGACGTCGAGCAGCAGCGGTCCGTAGGCCCCGTGGAAGAGGTCGCTCTGCCCGACGGAGACCGCCCCGAGGGTGTCGCCGTGGTAGCCCTCACGCAGCCCGACCACCCGCGGCCGGTGCTCGCCGCGCTGCACCGCCGCCTGGTAGGCCATCTTCACCGCGGCCTCCGCGGCGGACGACCCGTCGCCGGCGAAGAAGACCTTCCCCGCCCACGGCGCGGTCCGCAGCAGCTCCTCCGCGAGCTCGATCCCCGGCTCGTGGGTGAGCCCCAGGAAGGTCGAGTGCGCGACCTTGTCGAGCTGGGTGCGCACGGCCTCGTCGAGCGCCGGCTCTCGGTGGCCGTGGACCGTGACCCACAGCGAGGAGACGCCGTCGAAGAGCCGCTGGCCGTCGGTGGTCCAGAGGTAGCGGCCCTCGGCGCGGTCGATCACGAGGGGCTCGTCAGTCGGCCACAGGGCGTGCTGGGTGAAGGGGTGCCAGACGGCGGCGAGGTCGCGCTCCACGAGGGTCACGACCCGCGACTCTAGGCTCGCGGTCGTGTCGACCCTCGCGGACCTGGTGCGCGCCCGCACCGACCTCGGGCCCGCCGACGTCGACCGCCTCCACCGGCTGGTCGGCGAGTGGCAGCTCGTGGCAGACCTGTCCTTCGCCGACCTCGTGCTGTGGTGCCGCACGCGCGAGGGCGGCTGGCTCGCGGTGGCCCACATGCGGCCGACGACCGGCCCGACGGCCTACCCCGACGATGTCGTCGGCAGCGAGCTCGCGACACCGGACCGGGTGGAGCGCGCGTGGCGCGACGGCCGGATCGTGCGCGAGGGCGAGCCGGAGTGGCGCCACAAGGTCCCGGTCCGCCAAGAGGCCGTCCCGGTCCGTGACGGCGACCGCACGATCGCGGTGCTGTCGCGCGACACCAACCTGGCATCGGCCCGGATGCCGTCGCAGCTGGAGCTGACCTACCTCACCGCGGCCGGCGAGCTGCTGCAGATGGTCAGCGAGGGCTCGTTCCCCTTCAGCCACGCCCCCGACCCCGAGGGCAGCCCGCGCGTCGGCGACGGCTTCCTGCGCCTGGACCGCACCGGCCACGTCGTCTACGCGAGCCCCAACGCCCTGTCGGCCTCGCGCCGCCTGGGGGTCACCGGCGACCTCATCGGCGCCCACCTGGGCCACACCATCAGCCGGCTGTCGGCCGGCCCGGGCCTCGACGAGCCGCGCGGGTCCGCCGCCGTGGCCGCGGTCCTGCGCTTCCGCGAGCCGCGCGAGTCCGAGGTCGAGGGCAGGGGTACGACGGTCCTGCTCCGTGCCCTGCCGCTCGTGCCGGGCGGCGAGCTGCGGGGAGCCGTCGTGCTCCTGCGTGACGTCACCGAAGTGCGTCGCCGCGACCGCCAGATCATGGGCAAGGACGCGACCATCCGCGAGATCCACCACCGGGTGAAGAACAACCTGCAGACCGTCGCCGCCCTGCTGCGGCTGCAGGCCCGTCGCATGACCGACCCCGCGGCCCGGGCGGCGCTGGAGGAGTCGGTGCGCCGGGTCGCGTCGATCGCGGTCGTCCACGAGACGCTGTCGCGCGCGCTCGACGAGTCGGTCGCCTTCGACGGCATCGCCGACACCGTCCTCGCGATGTGCGCCGAGGTGGCGGCCCCCGAGTCGCAGGTCCGGGTCGTACGCCGGGGGAGCTTCGGTGTGCTGACCGCCGAGGTGGCGACGCCGCTGTCGATGGTGCTCACCGAGCTCGTCCAGAACGCCGTCGAGCACGCTTTCGCCGGTCGGGCCGGCGTCGTGGAGGTGCTCGTGACCCGGGTGCCCGGGCGGCTCGAGGTCGTCGTGGCCGACGACGGCACCGGCCTGCCCGAGGGCTTCGACCTGCTCGGCTCGCCACGGCTGGGCCTGCAGATCGTGCGCACCCTCGTCGACGGCGAGCTGCGGGGGACGCTCGAGCTCGTGCCGGGCGAGGTCGGGACGCAGGCGCGCCTCGTCGTACCCCTTGTGGAGCCAGCCCCGGACTGAGTCCGGTCAGCGCAGGGCGGCGACCAGCACGGCGAGCGCCTCGAAGTCGGGGTCCTGGGCGTTGGCGCCGTTGACGCGCTGGACGACGAGGTAGAGGACCCAGACGAACACCGCCAGCAGCGCCAGGGCGAGCAGCCGGAAGCGCCAGACGGGCAGCCACGCCGGTGCCGCCTCACGGGCGACGACCGGCGGGGAGGTCCAGCGCTCCCGGGTGGGCATGCTCAGGCCGTGTGGGCGCGGGTGCGGCGAGTGAGCGCGCGGCGCTCGTCCTCGTCGGTGCCGCCCCAGACGCCCGCGTCCTGGCCGGACTCGATCGCCCAGGTCAGGCAGTCCTCCACGACCGAGCAGCGTCGGCAGACGGCCTTGGCCTCGTCGACCTGCGCTGCCGCTGGCCCGGTCGTCCCGATCGGGAAGAACAGCTCCGGGTCCTCGTCACGGCAGAGCGCGCGGTGGCGCCAGTCCATGCGATCCAACTCCTTCGTTGGCGACCGGTCCTCGGGGGAGGATCCGGCGCTCCTCACCCCGTCGCCGGCTGCGGCAGGGTGCTCGTGCGGGTGCTTCGGGATCATGGCGCTGCGGGCGAGCGGAGGCTAACCCCCATGCGTCACGACGTCCACGACGAGCGTGGACCGAACCGCGTTCTGAACGTGCGGCCAGCGTTGCACCGGGGCTGCACGCTGGCAAGCGATGCGCGCAGGCACAGCGCCCTCCAGGGTGTCGCCTTCGTCACGTCCCGGGTCGGAACGTCGTGATCGCGATCCTCCCCCGAGTGACGCGGTTCACTCCTACGGGTTCAGACGAGAACCTGCAGGGCGTCGCGGACGGCGGTGAAGCGCACCGCGGAGCGGTCGCCGAGGTCGTCGCCGTCGACCTGCAGGGGCAGTGGCCGGTCGGCGGCCACGGTGAACGCGTCGAGGTCGTGCAGGGCCAGCAGCGCCTTCCCGCGGGGCCGCACGCCGGTGGCGAGGATCTGGCGCAGGTGGCGCAGCGTGCCCACGGTGCCGAGGGTGCGCAGACCGAACACGTCGAGGCCGGTCTCGAACGACGCGTCGGGGCACGGGACGACGGGGCGCGCGCCCAGATAGGTCCAGGGCGAGGTGTTGCAGACCAGGGCGAGGCCGAGGGTCTCGGTCTCGACGCCGTCACGGACCAGGCGTAGCGGCGGCAGTGACCGGTCGGTGCCGCGGAAGAACTCCACGAGCGCCTCGCGCACGAACAGCTGGGGCGTGGCCCGCTTGCCGTGGCCGCGCCGGTGCTCGACGCGGCGCACCACCTCGGCGTCGAGACCGAGGCCGGCGCAGAAGGTGAACCAGCGCTCGTCGGCGAGGCCCAGCCCGATCGTGCGGCGCCGGTCGAGGCGGATGGCCTCGAGCAGGTCGGAGGTGGCCTCGACCGCCGTGCCGGGCTGGCCGAGGGCACGTGCGAAGACGTTGGTGGAGCCGCCGGGCACGACGGCGAGCGCGGGAACCCGCGGCCCCGGTCCGTCGTGGAGCAGCCCGTTGACGACCTCGTTGACGGTGCCGTCACCGCCGAGCGCCACGACGACGTCGAGGCCGTCCTCGGTGGCCTGCCGCGCGAGCTCGGTCGCGTGGTTGCGGGCCTTGGTCTCGACGACCTCGAGGCGGGTCTCGCTGGCGAGCGCGTGGGCGAGCACGTCGCGGGTGCGGGCGCTCGTGGCGGTGGCCTTGGGGTTCACGACCAGCAGCGCGCGCATCGACACAGGGTAACCGGCGCGACCTGGCTAGCCTGGCGTTGTGCCGATGCCCGGGCCCGTCCGCCTCGCCGCCGTCCTGCTCGCCCTGGAAGGCGCCGCGCTGTCCCTGCTCGGCGTCGCCTTCGGCATCGCGGGCGTCGTCGGGGACCCCGACGACCGGGCCTTCACCTTCGCCGAGGCGGCCATGGTCGTTGCGCTGGGGGTCGCCCTGCTCCTGCTCGGGCGTGCCGTCGCCGCCGAGCGCGGCTGGTCCCGCTCGCCCGCGGTGACCGTCCAGCTGCTGGCCCTGCCGGCCGGGATCGGGCTCGCCCAGAACGGCGTCTGGTGGCTGGCCGCGGTCGTGCTGGGCCTGGCCGGCACGGTGCTCTACCAGCTCGCCACGCCCGAGGCCCGGCTCGCCTTCGACCGACGCGGGAACTGACGGCCGCGCGTCCGGCGTAGGAGCCTGTCAGTCCTCGCTGAGCAGGCCCTCGCGGAGCTGGGCGAGAGTGCGGGCGAGCAGCCGGGAGACGTGCATCTGGCTGATGCCGAGCTCGCCGGCGATCTGCGACTGGGTCATGCCGCCGAAGAAGCGCAGCATGAGGATCTTCTTCTCGCGCGGCGCCAGCTTCTCGAGCAGCGGCTTGAGCGACTCGCGGTACTCCACGCCCTCGAGCGCGTCGTCGACCATGCCCAGCGAGTCGGCGACCGCGGGGGAGTCCTCGTCGCCGCCGTCGGGGGCGTCGAGCGACACCGCGGAGTAGGCGTTGGCCGACTCGAGGCCCTCGAGGATCTCCTCCTCGGTGAGGCCGAGGTGGGCCGCGAGCTCGGCGACGGTGGGGGAGCGGCCGTTCTTCTGCGACAGCTCGGAGGTCGCCTTGCTCAGGCTGAGCTTGAGCTCCTGCAGGCGTCGCGGGACGCGGATCGCCCAGCCCTTGTCGCGGAAGTGCCGCTTGATCTCGCCGACGATGGTCGGAGTGGCGTACGTCGAGAACTCCACCCCCCGCTCGAGGTCGAAGCGGTCGACCGACTTGATCAGGCCGATCGTCGCCACCTGGATGAGGTCGTCGAGCGGCTCGCCGCGGTTGCGGAAGCGGCGGGCGAGGTACTCCACCAGCGGCAGGTGGGCCTCGACCAGCTCGTCGCGGATGCGGGCACGGCGCGAGTCGTCGGGCTCGAGTGCGGCGAGCTCGGCGAACTGCTCGCGGGCGCGCGCGCGGTCGGCGAGCTGGCGCTCGCTGCGGGTCTCCACCGGGGCTTGCGTGGGCGGCTCGTCGCTGCCGTCGGGCTGCACGGGGAGGACGGTCTCGTCGGTCACGGGATCGGTGCTCGTCTGGCTGCCCGTCATGCCGGGGCCTGCTCGTCGCGGTGCTTGCGCAGCGAGATCGTCACGCGCTCGTCGGCGTCGACCGAGCTGTCGACCTCGCCGGCCAGCGCGGTGAGGACGGTCCACGCGAAGGTGTCGCGGGAGGGCTGTTGGCCCGACAGCGTCAGGACGGTCACCGAGACGGCGATCGCGTCGCGGGTCAGCTCGAAGCTGCACTCGAGGTCGGCGCCCGGCACCGCCTGGGACAGCAGCATCGCGCAGGCCTCGTCGACCGCGATCCGCAGGTCCTCGATGTCGTCGATGGTGAAGTCGAGGCGCGAGGCGAGGCTCGCCGTCGCGGTGCGCAGCACCGACAGGTAGGCGCCGGCGGCGGGCAGTCGCAGGGTGACGACGTCGCGGGTCGCGCCGGTGGGCGCGGGTCCGCTCGTCTGGCTCGCTGGGCTACTCATGCCGTCCGTCATGCCCCCTCCTACCGACCCCGCGTCACCGGGGTCGCACGACTGGCCCTGAGCGCGCCAGGGCGACCGGGCACGCGCCCCGTCGACGTCAGCATGCCCCCTTTGCGGGTCGCCACACCTGGCCGAGCGAGATCTGTGCCGCACGAAGCGGGCCCTGGTGGTGAACACTGGCGGCACCCGGGGGCAACGGTGCCCGACCGGGGAGTGGACGAAGGGCGGACACGTGCGGGCGACACGACGGACGGTGCTGAAGGCCGCTGCGGCGGCGCCCGTGCTCGGGGCGACGGCGTTCCCGTCTCGCGCCGACGCGGCCGTGCCCCTGCGGCCGCAGGGGACAACACTGGACAGCACCGTCCTGCGCGGACCGGCCGTAAACGCCCAGGGCTACGTCCGGGTCGTCTCCGGGCCGGGCGAGCCGCACCTGCTGCGCGAGGACCTCGGCACGAAGGCCCGGGCCGGGCGGGCCGGCCGCCGGCGCCCGCTGCTGGCGCTGGCGCACCTCACCGACATCCACGTCATCGACGCGCAGTCGCCGGCCCGGGTGGAGTACACCGACCGCTACGACGACGACCCGCAGACGGCGTTGATCTTCTCGGCGGCCTACCGCCCGCAGGAGATGCTGACCACCCAGGTCGCGGACGCCATCGTGCAGGCGGTCGAGGACGTGCGGGTCGGCCCGGTGTCCGGGCGGCGCCTCGACTTCGCGATCTGTACGGGCGACAACAACGACAACTGCCAGCGCAACGAGCTGCGCTGGCAGATCGACGTCCTCGACGGGACCCGCTTCACCCCGGACTCCGGCGACCCCGCGCGGACCGAGTCGGTGGCGGATGCCTCCCCGGACGACTACGACATCCACTACTGGCACCCCGACGGGACGCCCCCGGGGGCAGGGCCCCTCGCGGCCGACGACAACGCCCGTCGGCTCTACGGCTTCCCGACCGTGCCGGGCCTGCTCGACGCCTCCCGCCGCGCCTTCACGCCGAAAGGCCTGTCGATCCCTTGGTACACCTGCTTCGGCAACCACGACGGGCTCGTCCAGGGCAACTTCCCGGTGTCGATCCAGCTCGGCCAGATCGCGGTCGGGCCGCTGAAGGTCACGTCGTTGCCGGCCGGTGTGTCGATCGACGACCTGCGCAAGGGCGACCCGGCCGCGGCGGCCGCGCTGGCCGCCGCACCGGCCCGGCAGGTCACGCCGGACCCGATGCGCGCGGTCATCAGCCGCACGGAGTCGGTGAAGGAGCACTTCACCACCGGCGGGCTGCCGCTCGGTCACGGCTACACCGCGGCCAACGTCGCCGCGGGCACCGCCCACTACGTCTTCGACCCGCACCCGTCGGTGCGCGGCATCGTCATGGACACCTGCAACCCCAACGGCTACGCCGACGGCTCGCTCGACGCCGAGCAGTTCGCCTGGCTGCAGGCCGAGCTGGCGCGGG
The DNA here is from genome assembly GCA_030697205.1 of Mycobacteriales bacterium. Classification (NCBI taxonomy): domain Bacteria; kingdom Bacillati; phylum Actinomycetota; class Actinomycetes; order Mycobacteriales; species Mycobacteriales bacterium. Next base: position 128,698 of record JAUYQP010000015.1, on the reverse strand, counting down.
CGGAGTCGGAGCGCAAGGTGGCGCTGCTCTTCAGCCACCACACCAGCCAGTCGCTGGAGAACCCGATCACCTTCGTCGATGACCCGCAGTTGCGGGTGCTCGGCGCCCAGATCCTCGACGCGCTGCTCGTCGCCCCCGCGCTCGTGCTCTGGGTCGACGGCCACACCCACCGCAACGAGGTCCGCGCGCACCTGCGGCCCGGCGGAGGGGGCTTCTGGGAGATCAGCACCGCGTCCCACGTCGACTGGCCCGCGCAGGCCCGTGTGCTCGAGCTGCTCGACAACCGCGATGGCACCCTGTCGGTCTTCGGCACGATCGTCGACGCCGCCGCGCCGCTGGCCTACGCCGGGCGCCTCGACTCCCCGCAGGCCCTGGCCTCGCTGGCCCGTGAGCTGGCCGCCAACGACTGGCAGGGGCGCGGTGACGGCCGCCGCGGCGCGGTCGAGGACCGCAACGTCGAGCTCGTCGTGGCCGCCCCCTTCGCGCTGTCGACCACTCCGACCGCCCCCGCCCGGCCCGACACCGTCGTCGCTGACATCCCCGGCCTGCTGCCCGCGACCGGTGGCCGCGACGCCCTGGCGGCGGCTGGTGCGGCCGCCCTCGCCGCCGGCCTGGCCCTGCGCGCCCGCCGCCCCGACCCCGCGCCCGACGCCTGACCCCGGCCCCACGCCCCACGCCCGGGCCGCACCCCCACCGTCCTCCCCCGCTTGTGCGCCGTTGTCGGCGCTACGGAGGGCCGTAGCGCCGACACGGGCGCACAGGCGGGGTTGTGGGGCCGACACGAGCGCACAGGCGGGGTTGTGGGGCCGACAGCGGCGTACAAGGGGGACAGTGGTGGGGTGGGAATCGTCGCGCTCGTGGTCCTGGGTGGGGCGCTGGGGTCGCTGGCGAGGTACGCCGTGCTCGAGTCCGCCCCGACGGCGCGGCCCGCGACGCTGCTGGTCAACCTGTCCGGCTGCCTGCTCATCGGTCTGCTCGTCGCGCGGCGACCCACCGACCGGGCGCGGGCCTTTCTCGGCACAGGCGTCCTCGGCGGCTTCACGACGATGAGCGCGGTCGCGGTCGACGTGGCCTCCTCCGAGGAACCGGCCAACATCGTCTACCTGGCGATCAGCGTGGTCGGCGGTGTCGCCCTGTGCCGGCTCGGCCTCGCGCTCGGTGCCCGCCGGTGACCGCCCTGCTCGTCGCCCTGGGTGGCGCGTTCGGTGCCGTCGCGCGGTGGCTGGTCGGGCAGCGCCTGCCCGGACGGCGCGGCACCCTGGTGGTCAACGTCGCGGGCAGCTTCGCGCTGGGCGTGCTGCTCGCGCAGGGGGCCTCGTCCTCGGCGTACGCCGTGCTGGGCACCGGGTTCTGCGGTGCGTTCACGACCTTCTCGGCCTTCGCGCTGGACAGCAGCGAGGGCGAGGGCCGGACCGTCTATGCGGTCTCGACCCTCGCCCTCTGCGTGACCGCCGCGGCGGTCGGGCTGCGCCTCTAGTAGCGGATCAGGCCGCGGAAGTTCTTGCCGTCGCGCATGTCCTGGTAGCCCTGGTTGATCTCGTCGAGGGTGTATTCGGTGGTCACCATCTCGTCGAGCTTGAGCTTGCCGGCCTTGTAGAGGGCGAGCAGCTTGGGGATGTCGACCGCCGGGTTGGCGTTGCCGAAGATGCAGCCGACGAGCTCCTTGCGCTGCATGGCGAACTCGAACAGGTTGAGCTTGACGTCCTCGGCCAGCATCGGCGTGACCGACGTGACGACCGCGCGTCCGGCCTTCTTGATGATGGACATCAGCTGGGCGACGTGGCCGCCCTCGCCGGTGCCGACGCAGAGGATCGCCTTGTCGGCCATCCGGCCCTCGGTGAGGCCCTGGACGAGGAAGAACGCCTCCTCGTGGGAGGCGGCGGTGTGGGTCGCGCCGAAGGCGAGGATCGCCTCGCGCTTCCACTCGACCGGCTCGACGACGACGACGTTGAGGGCGCCGGCGAGAGCCGCGCCCTGGACGGCGGCGTTGCCGATGCCGCCGACGCCGTAGACGACGACGGTCTCGCCGGGCTGGACGTCGGCGGCGTTGACGGCCGAGCCCCAGCCGGTGGTGACGCCGCAGCCGACGAGGGCGGCCTTCTCGAGCGGGATGTCCTTGTCGATCTTGACGCAGGACTGGGTCGAGACCACGGAGTACGGCGAGAAGGTGCCGACGCCGACCATGATGCCGAGGTCCTTGCCGTCCTTGGTGTGGTGGCGTGCCGTCTGGTCGGTGAACTGGCGGCCGCCGAGCAGGAAGGCGCCGAGGTCGCACAGGTGCGACTGGCCGATGCGGCAGCTCTTGCACTTCCCGCAGCTCGGGATGAAGGAGAAGACGACGTGGTCGCCGACCTCGAGCTCGGTGACGCCCTCGCCGACCTCGATGACCTCGCCGGCGCCCTCGTGGCCGCCGATGACGGGGAACTGCGACAGCCCCATGAAGTCGGCGATGTCCTGCGGCAGCACCATGTCGCCCGTGACCATGTGCTCGTCGCTGTGGCACAGCCCGGAGGCGGCCAGCTTGACGAGCACCTCGCCGGCCTTGGGCGGGTCGAGCTCGATGTCCTCGACGGACCACTCGGTCTGGGGGCCGTAGAGGATGGCGGCGCGCGTCTGCATCGAGACTCCTTCGGGTGGTGATGCGGTCGTGAGTAGAACGTGTTCTCGTGAAACTACCGCGTGACGGCGGTCACGTCACGGAGTCGACAGCCAGCACGCTCCTGCGTCAAGCGCCCGCGAGAGCGGTGAGCGCATCGCCGTCGACGCGCCAGACGGTCCACTCGTCCTCGGGCTTCGCGCCGAGGCTCTCGTAGAAGCCCTGCGCGGGGGTGTTCCAGTCGAGCACCCACCATTCGAACCGGGCGTAGCCGCGCTCGACGGCTACGCCGGCGAGGGTCTGGAGCAGGGCGCGGCCGAGACCGGACCCGCGGGCTTCGGGGCGGACGAACAGGTCCTCGAGCCAGAGCCCGGGCAGGCCCTTCCAGGTGGAGAACGTGACGTACCAGAGCGCGAAGCCCACGACCTCGCCGTCGAGCTCGACAAGGTGGCAGCTGGCCACCGGGGAGTGGCCGAACAGCGCCTCCTGGAGCATCGAGGCGGTGGCCTCGACGGCGTCGGGCGCGCGCTCGTAGGCCGCCAGCTCGCGGACGAGCTGCAGCACGACCTCGACGTCGGCGGGCGTGGCCGGGCGGATGCTCACAGGTCCTCCGGGGGGTGGCTTGACGTGTCGTTCCACCTCATGACAACTGGGTGGTCGCGATAGGTGCCCAGGGTGCTCACCGACCCGGCGTCCATCGTGAAGGCCGCGCCGCCGACGGCGCCCCAGCCGACCCAGGTGCCGGCGAGCGCGCGCAACGAGTGGCCGTGCCCGAACAGCACGACGTCGCCCTCGTCCAGCAGCGGCGCGACCCGCGCGAGGGTGCGCCGGCACCGGAGCTCGACGTCGGCGGCGGACTCACCGCCGGGCGGCGGGTCGGTCCAGATCCACCAGCCCGACCGCTCCGCGCGGATCTCGGCGGTGGTGCGCGATTCGTAGTCACCGTTGTCCCACTCGACGAGGTCGCCGTCGACCTCGGCGTCGGGAAAGCCTGCCAGCAGAGCGGTTCGGCGGGCCCGCACCAGCGGCGACGTGACGCAGCGGGTGCCCGCGACGAGCAGTCCGGCGAGCGACCGGGCCTGCGCCTCGCCGCGCTCGGTCAGGGGGAGGTCCGTGCGGCCGGTGTGCTTGTGCGCGCGTGACCACGCGGTCTCGCCGTGCCTCACCAACAGCAGGTCGCCCACGGGGGAAGGCTCGCAGACGGCAACGGCCCGGCACCCGTGGGGGTGCCGGGCCGCGTGCGGCGTACGGGGCTGGAGCTAGGCCTTCTTGGTCGCCCAGAAGATCTCGGCGATCTCGTCGACCTGGGTGATCAGGGTGTCGGCGTGGGCCGGGTCGAACTCCTGCTTGGCCTTCGACGCGGTGTTGCAGGCGGCCTTGATCTTCTCACCGAGGCCGGGGTGAGCCTCCTCGTGGGCGGGCTTGAAGTAGTCCGTCCACAGGATGAGCAGCTCGTCCTTGACCTTCTGGGCGTGCTCCTCCTTGACCAGCACCATGCGGGTCTTGGAGTTGAGAGCCTTGTCGTCGTCACCGGTCACGGCGGCGAACTTGTCGTACATCGCCTTGACCGTCTTGGCCGCGATCTGCGCGGTGGAGGGGTCGTAGATACCGCACGGCACGTCGCAGTGGGCGGAGACGACCAGCTTGCTGAGGAAGCGCATGAGAGGTCCTTTCGTCGGCTGTCCCCGACACTACTGAGGTGCGCTACTCGAAGGCTCGGTGGCACCGGGCGGTCGTCTCCGGGCCCTCCATGCTCCCCGTTCTCGCCGACGGCGACAGCGTGCTGGTGCGGCGTCGAGGGCAGGTCGCCGAGGGTGACGTCGTGGTGGCCCGCTTCCGCGAGCTGCCGGACCGGCTGGTCGTGAAGCGGGCCGTCGCCAGGGCCGACGGCGGATGGCAGCTCGAGTCGGAGAACCCGGCCGTCGAGGGGCACGGCGTGACGCGCGGGGTGGGTGACGTCGAGGGCGTGGTCGTCTGGCGCTACCGCCCCTGGCCGCCCCGCCGCGTGGAGTAGATGCTGCGTAGCGCGCTGTAGCAGCGAGTGCTACGCTGAGGCATGACGAAGGTGATCGCGCAACGGGACCTGCGCAACGACAGCGGCAAGGTCCTCGCCGCGGTGGTGGCGGGCGAGAGCTTCCTCGTGACGCGCAACGGCACGCCAGTGGCCGAGCTGAGGCCGGTGGTCGCTGGCCGCAGGACCCGCGTGCCTCGCGCCGAGCTGCTGGCTGCACTGGCCACGGCGCGCCCGCTGGACCGCCGGGCGTGGCGGTCGGAGCTGGACGCGATCGTCGACCCGGGCCTGTGACCGCTGGGCTGCTCGACACCTCGGTCGTCATCGACTGGGACCTCCCCGAGGTCGCAGCGGCCCTCCCCGACGAGGTGTCGGTGTCGACGATCACGGTCGCCGAGCTCGCGACCGGGCCGCACCTGGCCAGGACGGCGGCTGAGCGCGCCCGACGACTGACGCGGCTGCAGGAGGTCGAGTCCCTGTTCGAGCCCCTCGACTTCGACCGCGCCGCGGCCCGCGGCTACGGGCAGGTGGTCGCAGCGGTCGCCGATGCAGGCCGTTCCCACCGGCCGCGCGCGCTCGACCTGATGATCGCGGCCATCGCCCTGACCCACGACCTGCCGCTGCTGACGCGCAACGCCGTGGACCTGGCCGGGCTTGAGGGCCTGGTCGAGGTGCGGGGCGTCTGAGGCTGCTCAACCGCCGGACATCGCGCCGATGACGAGGACGGGCTCGCGACCGTCGAGGACGGCGTCGGGCAGAGGGTCGTCGACGGGCTGGTGCGACAGGTCCTCCTCGCAGGCGTAGATCCGCACGAACGCGCGGCGCAGCCCGGTCGCCGGGTCGCGGATCGTGCCGCGCAGGGCCGGGTAGGCGGCCTCGAGCGCGTCGACGACCTCGGCAACCGTCGAGCCCTCGACCGTGACCTCTCCGTCGACCTTCGCGAGCGACTTCAGGTGGTAGGGCAGCACGACCCGCGTCATGGCAGCGTCTGCACCTCGACCGACAGCACCGCCGGCAGGTGCATCGCGATCGCATCCCACGAGTCGCCCCCGTCGGGCGAGCAGTAGACTTGGCCACCCGTGGTCCCGACGTAGACCCCGCACTCGTCGAGCCGGTCGACGGCCATCGCGTCGCGCAGGACGTTGACGAAGCAGTTCTCCTGCGGCAGGCCCTTCGTCAGCGGCTCCCACTCCCCGCCGCCCGTGCGGCTGCGGTAGACCCGCAGTCGTCCCTGGTGGGTCACGTGCAGGTAGTCGCTGGTGATGGGTACGACGAAGACGGTCTCCGGCTCGTGGGCGTGCACGTCGATCGCGAAGCCGAAGTCGGTCGGCAGGTCGCCGCTGACCTCGGTCCACTGCCCGCCGGCGTCGTCGGTGCGCATGACGTCCCAGTGCTTCTGCATGAACAGCGTGTCCGGGCGGTCGGGGTGCATCGCGAGCTTGTGCACGCAGTGGCCGACCTCGGCCTCCTGCTCCGGGATCTCGCCCGACAGCAGGCCCTTGTTGATCGGCAGCCAGGACTGCCCGCCGTCGTCGGTGCGGAAGGCCCCGGCGGCGCTGATTGCGGTGAACAGCCGCTGCGGGTCCGTCGGGTGCTGGAGGATCGTGTGCAGGCACAGGCCGCCGGCGCCCGGCTGCCACTCCGGTGCGCTCGGGTGCTGGCGGAGCGCGGGCAGCTCGGTCCAGGACGCCCCCGCGTCGCCGGACCGGAAGAGGGCGGCGTCCTCGACCCCGGCGTAGACGGTGTCGGCGTCGAACAGCGACGGCTCGAGGTGCCAGACCCGCGTGAACGCGAACGGCTTCGGCGTGCCGTCGTAGTCCTTGCGACTGCCGGGGTCACCGGCGTAGGCCAGATCGTTGCCGACCGGGTCCCACGTCGCGCCGCCGTCGCGCGAGGCCTGCAGGACCTGGCCGAACCAGTCGCCGGACTGCGACGCCCAGAGCCGGTCGGGGTCCACCGGTGAGCCGGCGAGGTGGTAGACCTCCCAGCCCGCAAAGTGCGGCCCGCTGATGACCCAGTCACGCCGCCCCTCGTCGCTGGTGAGCACGAACGCCCCCTTGCGCGTCCCGACCAAGACCCTGACACCCGGCATGGCGCCACCTCCTTCTCGCAACCTCGTCGATGTGGGGAGGTCACGCAAGAGCCGGGCTCATCGGTCAGTCGCGGTACTCCTCCTGTCCTACGCCCGTGACCGAGACGACGTGGTCGTCGTCGGCGTCGAGGTAGGTGATCGGGCGCGGTCCGCGGACGAGCGGGCTGGTCCAACGCTCGTCGCCGTCGCCGGCCTGGACGGCTCGCAGGGTCTCGCCGTCGCCCCCGAACAGCACGCCCTCGTGCGCAGTCAGCCCGTAGGAGACCGGCACCGAGCCTGCGCTGCGCGAGCCCGTCACGGGGTCGCGGAGGAACCCAGTGGTGCGGTCGCTGTCGAGCAGCGGCGCGTAGCGCTGCGGGGAGCTGTCGGTGGGGGTGTGCCAGCGCTCGCGCCCCGTCACCGGGTCGAGCCCGTAGGCGACGCCGTCCACGAGGACCGCGGGGTGCTCGCCGGCCGCCGCCGACCGGCTGATGCTGCCCGTCGACTCCCACGTCCACGCGACCGCGCCGTCGGACAGCGACAGCGCGGTCAACAGCCCGCTTCCGTCGGACGCGCCGCACCCCACCAGTGCGTGGGTGCCCGACACGACGCTGCTGTTTCCGTCCGGTCGGCAGTCGAGCCGCGTCGTCCACCGGGCCGTGCCCGTCTCGGGGTCGAGCAGCGAGACCGCGCCGCCGTCGTCGAGCAGCACCGTCCCCTGGTCCTCCCACGCCTGCACCACCTGCCCTCGGGTGTCGCGCGACCACAGGACCTCACCGGTCGTGCGCCGGGTCGTGAGGCCGCCCGCGCGGGCCACGACCACGACATCGCCCACGACCGCGGCGGGCAGCCGCGCCCCCGCCTCGGTCCAGCGGCGCTCGCCGCTCGCGAGGTCGAAGGCGGTCAGTCCCGCACCGGTCGCGACGAGGACCACGTCACTCGCCAGCACCGGCTCGGTAGCACCGGCAGTGGCCTCGAGCTCGACCTCGCGCAGGACCGCGCCGTCGTCGGCGTCGCGGACCTGCAGCACCGTGCGCGGCTGCTCGCTGACCGCGCCGACGGACCCGTCGCCGCACGCGACCGCTCCGAGCAGGAGCAACGCGGCGGCGACGTGCCTCATGACCGGAGCGACTCGGTGAAGGCCAGGCACTCGTCGTACGACGGGAGCAGTCCGGAGGCACGGGCCTCGGCGAGCGTGGGCGCGGCGGCGTCCTTGTCCGACAGCAGGTGCTCGACGTCGTCGGGCCAGGGGAGTCCGAGCTCGGGGTCGAGCGGGTGGATGCCGTGCTCGCCGCCCGGGTTGTAGGGCTCGCTGCACAGGTAGGTGACGTTGGCGTCGTCGGTGAGGGCGAGGAAGGCGTGGCCCATGCCCTCGGGCAGGTAGATCGCGCGCCGGTCGACGTCGTCGAGCCGGACGCTGTCGACGACGCCGAAGGTCGGCGAGCCGACCCGGATGTCGGCGACGACGTCGAGGACGGCGCCGCGGGTGCAGTAGACGTACTTCGCCTGGCCGGGCGGGACGTCGGCGAAGTGGACGCCGCGCAGCGTGCCCTTCTGGCTGACCGAGTGGTTGGCCTGCTTCACCGTCAGCGGGTGGCCGACGGCCTCGGTGAAGACCGGCGCCTTGAACCACTCGAGGAAGACGCCTCGCGGGTCGGGCCACTGCTTCGGCGTGAAGACGTAGGACCCCGGGACCTTCAGCTCGTCGACCTGCACGCGACGACCCTAGCGGGGGGTTGCGGGTGCGGTGCGGACGCGTTGTGGGACGATGAAGTCCGCCTCGGGTGACCCCCGGACGACGGCGCACGGTGCGACGAGCGGACCCGCTCGCGACGCCCGTCCCGTCGCACGTCCGCCGTTCCCCCGACTCTGGAGCCCTTCCCCGTGACCGCACAGCTGGAGGCCCTGTCCGTGCCCAGCCAGGACAGCCGCCCGACCGTGACGACCCACCCGCGCGACGTCGACCCTGCCTTCGCGCTGCACCGCGGCGGCAAGATCGAGATCAGCCTCACCGTGCCGCTGGAGAACCGCGACGACCTTTCGCTGGCCTACACCCCCGGTGTTGCGAAGATCTGCACGGCCATCGCCGAGGACCCCGACCTCGCCTACGACTACACCTGGAAGTCGCGCACGGTCGCAGTCGTCACCGACGGCACCGCGGTCCTCGGCCTCGGTGACATCGGCGCGGTCGCCGGTCTGCCCGTGATGGAGGGCAAGGCGCTGCTGTTCAAGCACTTCGGCGGCATCGACGCCGTGCCGATCTGCCTCGACGTCACCGACCTCGACGAGCTGGTCGAGACGATCGTGCGGCTGGCCCCGGCCTTCGGCGGCATCAACCTCGAGGACATCAGCGCCCCGCGCTGCTTCGAGGTCGAGCGACGGGTGCAGGACCGGCTCGACATCCCGGTCTTCCACGACGACCAGCACGGCACGGCGATCGTCACCCTGGCCGCGCTGCGCAACGCCGCCAAGCTCACCGGACGGTCGCTGTCGGACCTGCGCGTCGTCGTCTCCGGCGCCGGCGCAGCGGGCATCGCGGTGTCGCGGATGATCCTCGAGGCCGGCATCGGTGACCTGGCCGTCGCCGACAGCAAGGGCATCGTGCACGTCGGGCGCGGTAACCTCAACGACTCCAAGCGGGAGATGGCCGAGCAGTCCAACCGGGCCGGCCTCTCTGGGTCGTTCGTCGAGGCGCTGCGCGGCGCCGACGTCCTCATCGGGCTGTCCGGCGGGACGATCGCGCCGGAGGCCGTCTCGTCGATGGCCGCGGACTCCTTCGTCTTCGCGATGGCCAACCCGGTCCCGGAGGTGCTGCCCGACGTCGCCCACGCAGCAGGTGCCCGCGTCGTCGCGACCGGCCGCAGCGACTTCCCGAACCAGATCAACAACGTGCTGGCCTTCCCGGGTGTCTTCAAGGGTGCCATGGACGTCCGGGCGACGCGGGTCACCGAGTCGATGAAGCTCGCCGCGTCCGAGGCGCTCGCCGCGGTGGTCAGCGACGACGACCTGTCGGCGGAGTACGTCATCCCGTCGGTCTTCGACCCGCGGGTCGCCCCGGCTGTCGCCGACGCGGTGGCCGCAGCCGCCCGGGCGGCAGGGGTCGCTCGGCGCTGACCGCGTCCGTCGTACTGTCGCTGTCGTGCTCGCCGCCTCCTGCACCTCCCAGTCCCTCGACGACCCGCTGTCCGGCCTGACCGTCGGGGAGGTGCCCGACCCGGACGTGCCCGACGGTTGGGCCCGCGTCCACGTGCGGGCCGCGTCGCTCAACCACCACGACCTGTGGTCGCTCAAGGGCGTCGGCCTGCCGCCCGAGCGGCTGCCGATGGTGCTGGGCTGCGACGCGGCAGGGGTGACCGACGACGGCACCGAGGTCGTCGTGCACGGCCTCGTCGGTGACCCCGACTGGGCCGGTGACGAGACCCTCGACCCGAAGCGCTCGATCCTCTCTGAGGTCCACCAGGGGACCCTCGCGGAGCAGGTCGTCGTGCCGCGTCGCAACCTGGTCCCGAAGCCTGCCGGGCTGTCCTTCGCGGAGGCCGCGTGCCTGCCGACCGCGTGGCTCACGGCGTACCGGATGCTCTTCACCAACGCGGCTGTCCAGCCCGGCCAGACCGTCCTCGTGCAGGGCGCCGGCGGCGGGGTCGCAACGGCCGCGATCGCCCTTGCCCGGGCCGCGGGGCTCGTCGTCTGGGCGACCAGTCGCGACGAGGACAAGCGCGCGCGGGCGCTGGCGCTCGGTGCGCACGAGGTCTTCGAGTCGGGTGCCCGGCTGCCGTCGCGGGTCGACGCGGTCATCGAGACCGTCGGCAAGGCGACCTGGTCGCACTCGATGCGGGCGCTGCGGCCGGGAGGCACGCTGGTGGTCTCGGGGGCCACGTCCGGGCCCGACCCCTCGGCCGACCTCAACCGGCTGTTCTTCCTGCAGCTGCGGGTCATCGGCTCCACGATGGGGACGCTCGGCGAGCTGAGGTCGCTGCTGGCGATGTGCGACGCCACCGGTGTGCGGCCGGTCGTTGACGCCGAGCTGCCGCTGCCGCAGGCCCGGACCGCTTTTGAGCGGCTCGCGGGTGGGGACGTCTTCGGCAAGCTCGTCCTGACCACGTAGGAGCCTCGCTGTGGTGCTGCCCGTCCACGACAAGAACCCCGTACGCCGCACACCCGTCGTCACCTACGCGCTGCTGCTGGTCAACGTCGTCGTCTTCGTCCTCAGCCCACTGGCGCTGGCGCCACTGCTGGGCGACGGTTCGGCCGCCCGGCAGTGCGAGGTGCTGGGCTACCTCGACCACTGGGCCGCGGTGCCCGACCAGGTCATCGGCAACGACGCGCCCACCCAGGTCGTGGTCGACGGGCCGGCGGCCATCCGCGGCGACCAGCTCACCTGCACCGCCGCCGAGCCGCCGCCCTACGACAAGTCGCCAGTGCTGTCGGTGCTCACCGCGATGTTCGTGCACGGCGGCTGGCTGCACCTGCTGGGCAACATGCTGTTCCTCTACGTCTTCGGCAACAACGTCGAGGACCGGCTCGGGCGGCTGCGCTACCTCGGCTTCTACTTGCTGTGCGGCTACGCCGCGACCTACGGCTTCGCGCTCGCCGACGCGGGTGCGGACACGCCGCTGGTCGGTGCGTCCGGGGCGATCGCGGGGGTGCTCGGCGCCTACCTAGTGCTCTTCCCACGGGCCCGCGTCTGGTCGCTGCTCACGTTCTTCTTCTTCCTGCCGGTCAAGCTGCCCGCCTGGCTCGTGCTCGGCTCGTGGTTCGTCCTGCAGTACCTCTACGCCCGAGGGGCCGGTCTGGCGCAGGGCAGCGGGGTCGCCTACCTCGCGCACGTGCTCGGCTTCCTTGTCGGGGCGGCGCTGGTGTGGAGGCTGCGCGGGACGGCCCACCCCCGCGAGCTCCAGGCCCGCTACGGCCCCTACGCCCGCCGCTGATCAGCGGCGGGACCGATCTCCTGCGGGACGTGGCGATCATGCGAGCGTGCGCCCGCGGGCGTGATCGCCACATCCGCAGCGGGCGGGTGGCGGGCGGGCGGCCACCAGGGAGGCCGGGCGGTCAGCGGGGCTAGTCCTCGTCGTCGAGACGGGCCAGCCAGGTGGCGATCCGCTCGACCGGCGTCTCGAACTCCGGGTGCAGGTCGACGAACTCGCGCATCCGCTCGGCCAGCCACGCGAGCGTGACCTCCTCGTCGCCCCGGCGGGCGGCGAGCTCCTCGAGGCCGCGGTCGGTGAAGTACATCAGCGAGCGAAGACGGCGTCGACCAGCGCGAGCTGCTCGGCCTCGTGGACCTTCGACGAGCCGGCGGCCGGCGACGCGGACGCGCGGCGGGAGACGCGGCGCAGCGGCGGCGTGCCCTCCGGCAGCTCGTCGGGCAGGTTCAGGGCCATGAACTGCCAGCCACCCATGTTGGCCGGCTCCTCCTGGACCCACAGCAGCTCGGTCATCGCCGGGTAGGCCGCGAGCGCGTCGGCGATCTCGTCACCGGGCAGCGGGTAGAGCTGCTCGACGCGCAGCAGCGCGACGGTGCGGTCCTCGGCCTTGCGCCGGGCGGCCGCGAGGTCGTAGTAGACCTTGCCGGAGCACAGCACGACGCGCGTGACGGCGGCCGGGTCGAGCGCCTCGGGGTCCGCGACAACGGGCTGCCAGCGGTTGCTCGTGAAGTCCGCGGGCGCCGAGACGGCAGCCTTGAGGCGCAGCATCGACTTCGGTGTGACGACGACCAGCGGGCGGTTGAGGCGCGACAGCGCCTGCGCGCGCAGCAGGTGGAAGTGCTGCGCCGGCGACGACGGGTAGGCGACCGTCATGTTGTCCTCGGCGCACAGCTGCAGGAAGCGCTCGATGCGGGTCGAGGAGTGGTCGGGGCCCTGGCCCTCGTAGCCGTGCGGCAGCAGCAGCGTCACGCCGGAGCGCTGGCCCCACTTGGCCTCGCCGGAGGAGATGAACTCGTCGATGACGGTCATCGCGCCGTTGACGAAGTCGCCGAACTGCGCCTCCCACATCGTCAGTGCCTCGGGGCGGGCGACGGAGTAGCCGTACTCGAAGCCGAGGGCGGCGTACTCGCTGAGCAGCGAGTCGTGCACGTGGAAGCGGTGGCCGCCCGACAGCGTGCGCAGCGGCGTGAACTCCGCGCCCGTGACCCGGTCGAACAGCGTCGCGTGGCGCTGCACGAAGGTCCCACGGCGCGAGTCCTGGCCGGCGAGGCGCACCGGCCGGTCCTGCATGAGCAGCGACCCGAAGGCCAGCAGCTCGCCGAATCCCCAGTCGATGCCGCCCTCGCGGACCATCGCGGCGCGGCGCTCCATGAGCGGCGCGAGCTTGGGGTGCGGCGTGAAGCCCTCGGGGTGCGTGACGTGGGCCTGCCCGATCGTGTCGAGCACCTCCTGCGTCACCGCGGTGTCGATGTCGGAGAGCCGCAGCACGTCGTCCATGACCGGCTCGGGCGCGGTCGAGGTCGCCGCGTCGCGGGTCTCGGCGAAGACCCGCTCGAGCTGCGACTGGTAGTCCTTGAGCGCCTCCTCGGCCTCCTCGACGGTGATGTCGCCGCGGCCGATGAGGTTCTCGGTGTAGGTCTTGCGGACCGAGCGCTTGTTGTCGATGACGTCGTACATCTTGGGCTGGGTCATCGAGGGGTCGTCGCCCTCGTTGTGGCCGCGCCGGCGGTAGCAGACCAGGTCGATGACGACGTCCTTCTTGAACGTCTGGCGGAACTCGAAGGCCAGCCGCGCGACGCGCACGCAGGCCTCGGGGTCGTCGCCGTTGACGTGGAAGATCGGCGCCTGGACGGTGCGGGCGACATCGGTGGAGTACGTCGAGGAGCGGCTGTACTCCGGAGCGGTCGTGAAGCCGACCTGGTTGTTGATGACCACGTGGACGGTGCCGCCGGTGCGGTAGCCGCGCAGCTGGCCCATCTGCAGGGTCTCGGCCACGACGCCCTGGCCGGCGAAGGCCGCGTCGCCGTGGATGAGCAGCGGCAGGACGGTGAAGCCGGCCTCGCCCTTGTCGATGACGTCCTGCTTGGCGCGCACGATGCCCTCGAGCACCGGGTTGACGGCCTCGAGGTGCGACGGGTTGGCGGTGAGCGAGACCTGCGTCGTCGAGCCGTCGGTGGCGGTGAAGGTGCCCTCCGCGCCGAGGTGGTACTTCACGTCGCCGGAGCCCTGCACCGTGCGCGGGTCGATGGTGCCCTCGAACTCGCGGAAGATCTGGCCGTAGGACTTGCCGACGATGTTGGCGAGCACGTTGAGGCGACCGCGGTGGGCCATGCCGATGACGACCTCGTCGAGGCCGGCCTGGGCCGCGCCGGTGAGGACCTCGTCGAGGATCGGGATGACCGACTCGCCGCCCTCGAGGCTGAAGCGCTTCTGCCCGACGAACTTGGTCTGCAGGAAGTTCTCGAAGGCCTCCGCGGCGTTGAGCCGCTTGAGGACGTGCAGCTGCAGCTCACGGTCGGGCTGGTCGAACTTGACCTCGACGCGCTCCTGGATCCAGGCCCGCTGCTCGGTGTCCTGGATGTGCATGTACTCGATGCCGACCATCCGGCAGTAGCTGTCGCGCAGGACGCCGAGGACCTCCCGCAGCCGCATGGTCTGGTGGCGGGCGAAGCCGCCGACGGGGAACTCGCGGTCGAGGTCCCACAGCGTCAGGCCGTGGTTGACGACGTCGAGGTCGGGGTGGGTCCGGACCTTGTTCTCGAGCGGGTCGGTGTCGGCCATGAGGTGGCCGCGCACGCGGTAGGCGTGGATGAGCTCCATGACCCGGGTGGCCTTGTCGAGCTCGCCCTCGTGGGTGACCTGGCGGTCGGCGACCCACCGCACCGGCTCGTAGGGGATGCGCAGCGACGCGAAGACCTCGTCGTAGAAGCCGTCCTCACCGAGCAGCAGCTGGTGCATGCGGCGCAGGAACTCGCCGGACTGCGCGCCCTGGATGACGCGGTGGTCGTAGGTCGAGGTCAGGGTGATGGTCTTGGAGATCGCCATCGCCGCGAGCTGGGCCTCGGACGCGCCCTGGAACTCCGCGGGGTACTCCATGGCACCGACGCCGATGATCGCGCCCTGGCCCTGCATGAGGCGCGGCACGGAGTGGACCGTGCCGATGCCGCCCGGGTTGGTGAGGCTGATCGTCGAGCCGGCGAAGTCGTCGGCCGTGAGCTTGCCCGCGCGGGCCCGGCGAACGATGTCCTCGTAGGCCGTCCAGAACTGCGAGAAGGTCATCGTGTCGGCGCCACGGATCGCGGCGACGACCAGCTGGCGGGTGCCGTTGGCGTTCTGCAGGTCGATCGCCAGACCGAGGCCGACGTTGTCGGGGACGACGAGGGTCGGCTTGCCCTCGACGACCGCGAAGCTGTGGTTGATCACCGGCACGTCGGTGGCGGCCTTGACGAGCGCGAAGCCGATCAGGTGGGTGAACGACACCTTGCCGCCGCGGCTGCGGCGCAGGTGGTTGTTGATGACGGTGCGGTTGTCGGCGAGCAGCTTGGCCGGGACCGCGCGCACCGAGGTCGCCGTCGGGACCTCGAGCGAGGACTCCATGTTGGCCACGACCCGGGCGCTCGCGCCCTTGAGCGTCGTCGTCTCCGCACTGGCCGACGGCACGGGCCCGGCGGGCTTGGCGGCGGGAGCAGGAGCCGCAGGGGGTACGACGGGGCTGGCTGCCGCGGGCGCGGCGGCCGGGGCGGGCGCGGCCGGCGCCGGAGCGGCCGGTGGCTGAGCCTGGGCGGCCGGAGCTGGGGCGGCCGGAGCTGGGGCGATCGGAGCCGGCGCGGCAGCGTTGCCGTTGGGGGTGCCGTTGCCGTTCGGGGGCGCGGTCGCGAAGTGCTGCTGCCACACCTCCGGCACGCTGGTGGGGTCCTCGAGCCACTGCTGGTGGATCTCGTAGACGAGCCACTCGTTGGCGCCGAAGTCGGTCTGCTGGCCCGGCTGCGTGGACACGCGCGGATCGCCTCTTCCCGGTGGTCGAACTGGCTGCTCTGCCGGTCCGGAAGGCTACCTCTGTCGCGCACGTCACCCTGCCGTCGGGGTGTGGCGTCGCGCACGACCGGCGAGGCTGTCTGGATGGGCAAGGGCAAGCGGCGGGCCGAGCGCGACGGTGCGCGCGCCAAGAAGGACAAGGTCTGGGTCTGCCGCGGCTGCTGCTGCGGGACGAAGAAGAAGCACCCGGGCGTCGACCACGTCGGCCTCGAGAAGCAGTTGCGCGCCGGTGCGCAGGCGGCCGGGGCGCGCTACGAGGTCACCGGCTGCCTCGGGCCGTGCGGTCAGGGCAACATCGTGGTGGTCCGCTCCGAGGGCCGGCTGCGGTGGTTCCGCAAGGTCAACAGCACCGAGGTCGCCGACGCGGTCCTGTCGGTCCTCACCGAGGACGACCCGCCCGCGGCGCTCGACGGCCATCGCCTGCGCAAGCACGACGGCAAGAAGCCCGACCCGGACTGAGTCCGACCGCCCCGGTGCTCCTGGCACGTTCGGACGCCGGACATCCACCTCGTGAGCGGTGCGACGGCGAACGCGCGGGCCTACGCCTACGCCGGGGAGAGGACCCGCGAGGTGGATGTCCCCGGTCCGCGGACCGGCTGTCGGTCCGGGGCCGTCGTCACGGGGCATTCCGGGGGAGGTCGACGACGGCCCGGCAGCCGGGGGCTCCGTCAGTGAGGGTGACGCTGCCGCCGTGCAGCTCCACGAGCCAGCGCGTGATGGACAGCCCGAGGCCGCTGCCGCCGTCTCGGGCAGCCCGGGCGGAGTCGGTGCGGGTGAAGCGTTCGAAGACCCGCTCGCGGTCCTCGGGGGCGACCCCGGGCCCGTCGTCGACGACCTCGAGCCGGAGCCCGGACTCGTGCGAGACCGCCCGCACGGACACTCGCGAGGTCGCGTGCCGGCAGGCGTTGTCGAGCAGGTTCACCACGACCTGGTGCAACCGCTCGGGGTCAGCGTCGACAGACAGCGAGGCCGGCTCGACCGACACCGTCACCGGGGTGTCGCGCTGCAGGGCGACCTCGCGCACGACGTCGTCGAGGAAGGGCCGCAGCACGACCTGCTCACGGTGCAGCGGCACCTCGCCGGCCTCCAGGCGCGACAGGTCGAGCAGCTGCTGCACGAGCCGGCCGAGCCGCCGGGTCTGCGCGACCGCCGTCTCGAGGGTCTGCGGGTCGGGCTCGGCGACGCCGTCGGCGAGGTTCTCCAGGAGCGCCTGCAGGGCGGTCAGCGGGGTGCGCAGCTCGTGGGACACGTCGGCAACGAGCCGGCGGCGCTGGGCGTCGACCGCGCCGAGGTCGGCGGCCATCCGGTTGAAGACGGCCGCGAGCTCGCCGACCTCGTCGCGCGAGGTCGCCGTGACACGCCGGCTGTAGTCGCCGCGGGCCATCGCGCGGGCGGCCACCGCCATCTCGCGCAGCGGTGACGTCATGCCGCGGGCGAGGACCTGCACGAGCACCAGTGACAGCAGCACCCCGATGACGAAGGTGTAGCGGGGGAGCAGTCCCTGGCGCAGCAGCTCGATCGACAGCAGCAGCCCCGCAGCGGTCGAGCCGGCGACCAGGAGCCCCAGCTTGACCTTGATCGACCGGACCCGGTCCAGCGGCCGGATCACGCGTCGCCGACGGCGTAGCCGACACCGTGCACGGTCCGCACGACGGACTCGCCGAGCTTGCGGCGCAGCGCGGCTACGTGGCTGTCGACGGTCCTCGTCGTACCTCCTGCGTCCCTCCACCCCCACACGTCGGCCAGCAGCGCGTCGCGGGTGTGCACCGCGCCGGGTCGGGCGGCCAGGCGCAGCAGCAGGTCGAACTCGGTGGGGGTGAGGTGCACCTCGGTGCCGCCGCGGTGGACCCGACGGGCGTCGCGGTCGACCTCGACGTCGGAGCCGACGCGCAGCACCGCGCCGGGCGCGACGGCGCGGGCCGAGCGGCGCAGCAGGGCGGCGACCCGGGCGGACAGCTCGCGCGGGCTGAAGGGCTTGGTGACGTAGTCGTCGGCGCCGACCCGCAGGCCGACGACGACGTCGGTCTCCTCGTCGCGCGCGGTCAGCATCAGCACCGGCACCGGTCGCTCGGCCTGGACCTGCCGGCACACCTCGTAGCCGTCGATGCCAGGCAGCATCAGGTCGAGCACCACGAGGTCGGGCCGGACCTGGCGGCACAGGGCGACGCCCGACGGGCCGTCGTGCGCGACAGACACGTCGTAGCCGTCGGACCGCAGGCGCGCGGCGACGGCATCGGCGATGGTGGGCTCGTCCTCGACGACCACGACCTTCTCGTTCACGTCTCGGAGGCTAGGGGTCGCAGGTGCCCGTCGCGCGTGCCTTGTGTGCAGGGCCTGTGCAGGCTCCCGGTGGCGCAGCGGTCCCGTCAGCAGCAGGCTGACGGGCATGGGAGCGCTCGCGGGTCGGAGCGCACTGGTGACCGGTGGGAGCCGCGGCATCGGCCTCGCTGCCGCGCGTGGCCTCGGGGCGCAGGGGGCGCGGCTCGTCCTGGTCGGCCGCGACGCCGAGCGGCTCGACGCGGCGGTCGACGCGCTCGACGAGGAGGGCCTCGACGCGACAGGGGTCGCGCTCGACGTGGCAGACCTCGAGCAGGTACGCCGGCTGGCCGCCGTCAGTGCGGAACAGCCTGTGGACGTCCTGGTCCACGCCGCCGGGGTGATGAGCCAGCGGGCCGCGAAGCCGCTGCGCACGACGCCCGAGGAGTGGCGCCGGGTCCTCGGCACCAACCTCGGCTGCCGCACCGACATGGGCGGTCTCGACGCGCCGCGCTCCGCGGAGGAGGGCGCCGAGACCGCGGTCTGGCTGGCGTGCCGTGACGAGGGGCCGACCGGGCTGCTGTGGGAGGACCGAGCCGTCGTCCCCTGGTGAGGTGCGGTGACCGGATCGAGACCGGGACCCCTCCCGCAGGACAGGGACGTGTCGGACACTGGGAGGGTGACCCCGCCCCGTCTCGTGACCGCCCTGCTCGCCCTGTCGCTGCTCGCCGCGGCGTGCGGCGGTGACGACCCGCAGGCCGCGCCGATGACCACCGCGACCCCGTCGGTGAGCGCCTCGGCGACCCCGAGCGCGTCCGTGACCGCCACGCCGACGGCCTCGAGCACAGCGACGGCACCCGCCCCCGCGGCGACGCTCGCGCCCTGGAAGCCCTGCGGCGACGACGGCTTCCAGTGCTCGTCGCTGAAGGTGCCGCTCGACGTCGCCGACGCCACCAAGGGGACGGTCACGCTGGCGCTGACCCGCAAGCGGGCGACCCGGCCGGCCGACCGGATCGGCTCGCTGGTCATCAACCCCGGTGGTCCCGGCTCGTCCGCGGTCGGCTACCTGCAGGCCGCCTGGACCGCGATCCCGGCCGGCGTGCGGGCCCGCTTCGACCTGGTGGCCTTCGACCCCCGAGGTGTCGGGCGGACCGCGCCGGTCCGCTGCGCGAGCACCGCGGACCTCGACCGCTACTACCACCTCGACCCGACGCCCGACACCGACGCGGAGCTCACGGCCTACGTCGCCGGCAACGCGAAGCTGTCCGCCGGTTGCCAGCAGCGGTCCGGCCGGGTCCTGCCCTACGTCTCGACCCGCGAGGCGGCCGACGACCTCGACCGCGTCCGCGCAGCGCTCGGTGACGACACGCTCACCTACCTCGGCTACTCCTACGGCACCGCCATCGGCGCGACCTACCTCGAGCGGCACCCGACCAAGGTCCGCGCAATGGTGCTCGACGGCGCGCTCGATCCGCGGCTGACCTGGGACAAGCTGCTCGAGGGCCAGAGCAAGGGCTTCGACCTCGCGCTCGGCGCCTTCATGGACGACTGCGAGCGGACCTCCTGCCCGTGGCGCGACGAGGTCGACGGTGACCTGCTCGAGGAGTTCGACGCGCTCGCCGCGCGGATCGACAACAAGGCGATCGCCGGCGTGGGCAGCCGCACCGTCGGGCCGGGCGAGTTCTCACTCGGCGCGGGTTACGGCCTCTACAGCAAGAACCTCTGGCCCACCCTCGCGTCCGCGCTCGTGCAGGCCCACCGCGGCAGGGGCGCGGAGATCCTCGCGATGAACGATCGCTACCTCGACCGCACCGGCTCGGGCTACGAGAACGTCCTCGAGGCCAACGTCGCCGTCAACTGCATCGACCGGCCGTGGCCGTCCGGCACCGCGGACTACCTCGCCCTCGCCGACCGGGTCCGCGAGGACGCGCCCCGCTTCGGGCCCGCGATCGCCCTGTCGGGCCTGGCCTGCGCGCCGTGGCCGGTCGCCGAGGTCATGGAGCCGCGCACGGTCACGGGCAAGGGGGCGCCGCCCGTCGTCGTCATCGGGACGACGCGTGACCCCGCCACGCCGTACGAGTGGTCGGTGGCTCTCGCCGAGCAGCTCGACAAGGGCGTGCTGCTCATCAACGAGGGCGACGGCCACACCGTCTACCGCGCCGGCGCGAAGGCCTGCATCCGCGAGCGCGTCGACGCCTACCTGCTCACCGCGAAGGCCCCGTCCCCCGCCCGCTGCTGACCCGATCGCGTCCCCGCCGACCCGTCACCGATCCGAGTTGCGTCCAGTTCGCCGCACGCCAGCGCCGGCCGACGCGTGGCGTGGCAGCGGGAGCGGCGACAGGAGCCGGACTGGAAGCAGAAGGGATCGTCGAGGTGACAGGCCACGAGGTGAGGGATCGGTGCGGCGCGGTGAGGACCGCCCGCCGCCCGCACCGCGGAGGCTGTGCCACTGAGGTGCTGGGCTCAGGGACCAGCCCCTGGGGCTAACGCTTCGTGACGAGCGTGCGGGTCGGGACGAAGGCCTCGAGGCGCGCCGGTGCCTTGCCGCAGACCTTCGCCGAGGCCAGTCCGCCATCGACGGCGCGGCGGGCCTGCGAGGTGCCCTTCAGCGAGCCCTCCTCGTCGACCTCGCGGACGTCGAGCTTCGGGGCGTCGGGGCGCGCGGTCACGAAGCGCAGGGCGCTCGGGTGCGCGCAGTCGTGCAGCAGCGTGATCCGGGAGGCCGTCCCCGACGGCACGGTCTGGCGCGGCTCGGTGCCGCTGCCGGAGACCGTGACGCGCAGACGGCCGCCCTTCGGGACGACGATGTCGACGGGCATCAGTCGCACCTGCACGCGCAGCGGCGTGTTGGTCGCGGGCAGACCGAGCGACTCCTGGCGGAACCAGTTCTCGGTGATCGGCTGCAGGTGCTGCAGCGAGCGGTGCCCGTAGGTCGCGACCGGGATGCTCGAGCCGGGGACCTGCAGGACCTGGCCGTCGGCGTCGAGCGCCTCGACGGTCGCGGACACGTGCCCGTCGGGGCGGTCGGTCGTGAGCCACAGGTCCAGCACCGGCTGTCCCGTCAGGTGCAGCGCGGACCGCAGCGGCGGGGTGGTGAAGCCGGCCTCGGTGCCGCCGCCGCTGACGACGGACGTGCCCTCGGTGTAGGTCGTGCCGCCGCTGGGCTGGGTCGTGCCGAGGGTGGCCTCGGGGCCGAGGGCGAGCTGGCCGACCGGGCCGCCGGTGCCGGGGAAGTCCTTCTCCGCGCGCCAGCTGCCGTCGGTGGCCTGCACCTGCACGGTCGGCCACTTCTCGGTGCCGGTCTTGAGGCCCTTGAGGTGGCGGTCGTACCAGGCCGTCACCATCGGCAGCCAGTCCGCGCGCTCGAAGTCAGCGGCGACACTGCCGTGGCTGTCCGGGAAGTTGTGGGCCCACATGCCGTAGAGGCCCATCCGCGGGGTGGAGGCCGGGATCCGGTCGAAGAAGCCGGTCGCGGCAACGGGGAGCACGTTGTAGTCCTGGAAGCCGTGGACGTGCATGGTCGCGGCGGTGATCGTGCTGGCGCCCGCGCGGTACTCGCGCGCCTTCCAGCCGGCGTTGAGGTTGCCGGTCGGGTCGGCCGACGTCGCGAAGAGCTCTGGCTGGCAGTCGAGCTTCCCGGCGTACTGCCCGGGTGAGGGGTTGGCGCCCGGTGCCAGGGTCTCGAGCAGGTAGGCGCCGTTGGACAGCGCGGCCTGACCCGCGAAGGGGACGCCGTCGTAGTTGGAGTACTCGTACTGCCCGCTGACGCTCTCGACGGGGATGATCGCCTTGAGGTACTTGGTCTTGCTCTTGTCGCCGAGGCCGGCGACCGAGATCTGGGTCTCGCCGTCGTAGGAGATGCCGTACATCCCGACCGCGCCGCTGGCCCAGGCGGCGTCGCGGCCGAGGTACTCCACGACCCGCGCGCCGTCGTCGATCTGGTTGGCCGCGGTCTGCTCCAGGCAGCCGCCGGACTCGCCGGTGCCGCGGACGTGGGCCTGCGCCACGGCGTAGCCGCGCTGCGTGAGGTAGTCAATGATGTCCGCGCGTCCGTTGGTGCCGTAGCGCTTCACGCCCTGGCTGACGTAGGGCGTCATGATCAGGACGGTCGGCACCCGCTTCGGCGGCACGGCCTTGCCCTTGGCCGCGGGCAGCCAGGTCTCGACGTAGAGGTCGATGCCGTCGGCGGCCTCGACCACGTGCTGCTGGCGCTCGGGGTCGGCGTCGGGCGCCTTCGTGCCGTAGAGCGCCTTCGAGGCCGGCTTCGGCTCGAAGACACCCGCGGGGGCAGCGCTGGAGGTGCCGAGACCGGTGAGCGGCGTGAGCGCACCAGCGGTCAGGGCGGCGGCGAGGGCAAGGCGGGCTGGGACGCGCATGTCCCTTCACTTCGCCACGCGACGTGAAGTTCCTGTCGGTGCGCCATGTGCTGCTCGCCGGCCCCGAGCAGTGGCAGGGTAGGCGGGTGCCCGCACCCAGTCAGCGCCGCAAGATCGCCATCGCCACGTGGCGAGCCCCCAAGGAGGCGCGGCTGCACGCGCGGATGGCGGTCGACGCGAGCGCCGTCCTTGCCTACTGCGCGCGCAAAAGGGCCGAGGCCGGGGTGCAGGTCACCCCGGCGGCCGTCGTCGGCATGGCCTTCGCCCGCGGGATCCTGCAGGTGCCGGCGTTCCGCCACCGCGTCGCCTTCGGTCGGCTGCGCCGCTTCGACGGCGGCCAGGACGTCGCCTTCGCGGTCGACATCGACGGGGGCGACGACCTCGCGCCGACGAAGGTGCGCGACGTCGACGCCAAGACCGTCGTGGAGGTCGCGGGGGAGCTCGAGGTCGGCGCGGCCCGGCTCCGGGCCCGGGCCGACCGGGCCCACACGACCTCCACCGGCATCGCCCGCCGGGTCCCGTGGTTCCTCATGCGCCCGCTGCTGTGGGTCGCCTCGATCCTCAACGGCGGCCTCGGCGTGCCGGCCTTCGGGCAGCCGGCCCACCCGCTCGGGTCGCTGTTCGTCACCAACATCGGGTCCTTCGGCCTCGACGAGGGCTACGTCGCACCGCTGCCGTTCGCGCGCGTCCCGCTCTACATCTGCATCGGTGCGGTCGCCGACGCCCCGATGGCCGTCGACGGTGAGGTCGTCGTGCGTCCGCGAATCGTCATCACCGCCACCGCCGACCACCGCGTCGTCGACGGCGCCCACGCCGCCAAGCTGGCGCGCCTCGTCCGCGGCTACCTCGCCGACCCCGACACGCTCGACGTCCTGCCCGCGGCCTGACACGATCCCCGGCGTGACGAGTCCCGGTGAGGTCGTAGCGGCGTTCCTGACGGTGGCGGCGAAGGGAGAGTGGGACGCGGCCCTGCCGATGCTCGCCGACGACGTCGTCTACCAGAACATGATGCTGCCGGCCGTGACGGGACCTGCCGCAGTCCGCGAGACCGCCGACCAGCTGCTGTCGCTGTGCGGCGGCTCCGAGTGGGTCACCCACCGCCAGGTCGAGTCCGGCGACCTCGTCATGAACGAGCGCACCGATCGCTTCCTCATCGGTGGCGAGTGGCTCGACCTGCCGGTAGCCGGTGTCTTCGAGGTCCGCGACGGGCTGATCGCCGCCTGGCGCGACTACTTCGACCTGCAGACCGTGATGACCAGGGCGTTCCCGGACGCGTGAACGGACGGCACCGTGCTGCTGCGCTCGCGGGTCCTGCCGTACTGAGCCGTCGTCGCTGACGTCCGACCTCGCGACCGCGGGGCGCTACGTCGACAGGCCCGTCGACCCGGACCTCCGGCCGTGCTTCGACCGCGTCGTCGAGGAGCACTCGTGGACGGTCGCGACACCTGTCCGTCCACGGCATCGCGGCCGGGCTGCGCAACACCGGCTGACGGCGCCCGGACGTCTCGGGACCTTCGGCCCTGCCGGACCGTCGTCCCGTCGGTGAGGCTGGCGCCGTGACGGTGGCCGCGATCCGGACCGAGGGGCTGACCAAGCGCTTCGGTGCCGTGACCGCACTCGACGGCCTCGATCTCGTCGTGGAGCAGGGCGAGGTCTTCGGCTTCCTCGGCCCCAACGGCGCAGGGAAGTCGACCACGATCCGCCTGCTGCTCGGGCTGCTGCGCGCCACCTCAGGGACCGCGACGGTCATGGGCGTGCCGACGACCGACGTCGTGCGATCGCACCGGCAGCTGGCCCACGTGCCCGGTGACGTGGCGCTGTGGCCGCAGCTGACGGGCGTCGAGACGCTGACCCTGCTGGGCAACCTGTCCGGTGGCGTCGACGTGGCCTTTCGCGACGAGCTCGTCGAGCGCCTGCGACTCGACGTCAGCACGCGTGCCCGTTCCTACTCCAAGGGCAACAGGCAGAAGGTGGCGCTGGTCGCGGCGTTCATGACCCGACCTGCCGTCCTGCTCCTCGACGAGCCGACGTCAGGTCTCGACCCGCTCATGGAGGCGGAGTTCCAGCTGCTCGCGCGCGAGGCTGCGCAGAGAGGCCAGACCGTCTTCCTCTCGTCCCACGTGCTCGACGAGGTGGAGGACCTGTGCCACCGGGTCGCGATCCTGCGTGCAGGCCGGCTGGTCCGCGTGGCGTCGCTGGACGAGCTGCGGGGGTGGGCGACGACCGAGCTGGAGGCGAGCTTCGACGGTGTCGTCCCCGACCTGAGCGGCGAGCCGGGCGTCACCCGCGTCGTCCGTGAGGGGCAGGTGCTGCGCCTCACCGTGACCGGCTCGCCGGCACCGGTCCTGGGTGCGCTCGCCGCCGCAGGGGTGTCGAGGCTGCGCAGCCACGAGCCGAGCCTGGAGGAGATCTTCCTGACCTACTACCGCGAGACCGTCGTCCGGTGAGCGACCTCGGCGCGCACCGGGCGGTCGTCGCCCTGTCGAGCCGACTGGTGCGCCGTGGCGCGCTGCTGCTGGCAGCGTTCGGCGCGTCCTACGTCGCGCTGGAGATCGTCAGCTACGAGCAGACCTACCCGACCGCGGAGTCACGCGCGCGACTGGCGGACTTCCAGGACAACCCCGCTGTGCGGATGCTGCAGGGCCTCGCGCGTGACCTCGACACCACCGGTGGGTTCGTGGCCTGGGACGGCGGGTGGTTCCTTCAGACGGTCGCGGCCATCTGGGTCCTGCTGGCCGTGCTCCGCGTCACCCGGGCCGACGAGGAGAGCGACCGCTGCTCGCTGCTGCTCGTCGCCCCGCTCCCCGCCCGGCGCGTGCTGGCGCTCCAGCTGCTGGTCGCCGTCGCCGCCGGGGCGCTCTTCAGCGCTGCCTGCGTGGTCGTGCTCGTCGCGTGGGGCGTGCCGCCGGGCGGAGCCGGCCTGTTCGGGGTGGGCCTGGCCTGCTTCGTCGCGACCGCCGCAGGCCTGGCAGGCGTCATCGCCCAGCTCTTCGACGTGCGGCGCCGCGCGGTGGGGGTCGCGTCCGCCGTGCTGGCCGGCTGCTATCTGCTCCGCATGGTCGGCAACAGCACTGACCAGTGGGCGTGGCTGCGCTGGACCACGCCCTACGGGTGGGTCGACGAGCTCCAGCCGTACGGCGACACCTCCTGGACAGCGCTGGGCCTGCTGCTGCTCACCCCGGTCGTCCTCGTCACGGTGGCCTGCTCGCTCCGCGGGGCGCGTGACACCGGCGGAGCGGTGCTCGCCAGCGACGCGCGGCGAACGGCACGGACCCGCCTGCTCGGGTCGTCCCTCGCCTTCACATGGCGCTGCGGTCGGGGGGCGCTGCTCGCGTGGGGTGTCGGCCTCGCGGCGTACGCCGCGCTGATCGGCTCGTTGCTGCCGACTCTCGTCGACTACCTGCTCGACGACCCGCAGCTGCGCACGACCCTCGGCAGCTACGGCATCGACGTGTCCGACGTCTCCGACGGCATGGTGGGGTTCATGAGCTCGCTGTTCGGGCTGGCCTTCGCGCTGTTCGCCTGCTGGCGTCTCGGTGCGGCCCGGGCCGAGGAGGAGTCGGCCCGCCTCGACCACCTGTTCGCGAGGCCGCTCTCGCGCGCGCGGTGGGTCGGGGGTCACGTGCTCGTCGCCGGTGCGGGGGTCGTCGTCCTCGCGACGACGACCGGCACCAGCATGTGGGCCGGGGGTCGCCTGGCCGGAGCAGAGCTGTCCTTGGGCGCTGCCGTCGGCGCGACCTGGAGCACCGTTCCCGTGGCGTTCCTCCTGGCAGCCGTGGCCGTCCTGCTCTTCGCCACGCTGCCCCGGGTGACGGTGGTCGGCTCGGCGTCGGTCTCGGCCGTTGCCTACCTTCTCCCCGCCCTCGGCCAGGGTGTGGGTCTTCCGCTCTGGGTGAGGGACGTGTCGCCCTTCCAGCACCTGGCGGTCGTGCCCGTCGAGCCCTACGCGGTGACGGCGGGGCTCCTCATGCTGGGTCTTGCGTCTGTCGTGACGGCCGCGGGGATGGTCCTTCTGGCGCGTCGAGACCTCGCTGGCGCCTGACCGGCCACATGCCTCGAGGCGGGACGTTCGGCACTACCCACCAGCGGTCGAGACCTGGATCGTCGGGTTCGACGGAAGGGGACGTGCATGACCACGACGGTCCATCGCCTTGCCGCCCTCACCCGCACGTCCGCCGAGACCGAGGGTGTGCAGTTGTGACGACCACGTTGCCACCGCGACTCGCAGATCCTCCGGTCGGCCGGCGAGGGGGTCGCCCCCTGGCTCTGGCCACCCTGCTGCTCGCTGCAGGTCTGGCGTTGAACGCGGTGCTCGGGCCGCTGCTCACCGGCCTGGTCAGCTACCCCTTCAGCGAGACGCTGCGCAACCAGACCATCGGGCTGGAAGCCGTGACGCTCCTGCTCGTCGTGCCCCTGACCGCAGTGAGTGCCGCGTTGACCTGGCGAGGCCGGCAGGCGGGTCCGGTCCTCGCTCTCGGCCCGGCCACCTACGCGGCCTACATGATGCTCCAGTACCTCGTAGGTCCCGGCTACACCTATTACCCGCGGGTCCTGCCGCTCCACCTCGGGCTGTTCGTGCTCAGCGCGGCGGTGGCTCTCGGTGCGTGGTCCGCGGTCGCCGCGACTGCCCTCCCGACGACGAGCCGGCCCGTCGACCGGCGCCACGCGACCTTGCTGCTGGTGCTCGCGGCCTTCGTCGTCTCGCGCTACCTGTCAGTGCCCGCCGGGAGCTGGCAGGAGTCCGCGATCCCGCCGGACCTCACCCGTGAGTCGGGGATGTTCTGGACGATCCTCACCCTCGACCTCGGCGTCGTGGTGCCCCTCACCATCTGGGCCTCGGTCCTCCTGAGGCGCGGCGTCCCGGCGGGGCGCAAGGCCACCTACGCCGTCCTGGGTTGGTTTGCCCTGGTGCCCCCGTCGGTCACCGCCATGGCGGTGGTCATGGTCGTCAACGGCGACCCCCACGGGTCGGTCCTGCAGGTACTGGTGTTCTCCGTCGCAACGGTCGGCTTCTGGGTGTTCGCCTACGGCGCCTCTCGTCCACTGCGCACCCATGCAGCGGGCACTGGCCCCCGTCGGCGCCCGCTTCTGAGCGTCCGGGTGCCGCCGCCAGGTGGGCGACTGCTGGGCGCACCAGACCACCGGTGCCGGCGCGTGCCGGTCAGGCCAGGGACGCGACCTCCGCGGTCCGGTTGCGGACCAGGTCGTTGAAGGCCTGGCCTGGTCCGATGTGGTCCCACAGGGTCGCCGGGTAGTGCGTGACGTACATCGTGCGACGACCGCCGCGCCCCGTCGGCGCAGGTGAGGCGTGCATGACGTCCTGGATGTGCACCGTGACGTCGCCCGGCTCGGTGTTGATCTCGACGACGGGCAGGTCGCTCTGCGTGGACCACTGGTAGTGAAGGGTCTGGCCCTGGCTGCCGGGGACGGCGAGCAGGTTGCCGGTCTCCGCGCTCGACCCGGTCAGCTGGATCCCGAGGCTGACTGCCGGGCAGATGACCGCGTGACCGCCCATGCCGCAGTCCTGGTGCCAGGGGATGTTGGACAGGCCGCGCGTCTCGCCGGGCACCTTGATCAGGACGGCGCTGCCCTCCATGCGGTCGGGCGCGATCTGCAGTGCCGGGTCCAGCAGGGTGCCCAGCCGCTGCAGGCGCGGGTCCTGCTCGAGCTGCTGCAGCACGGTCGAGCGCAGGGTGGCGTAGACCAGCCGGCACACCTGCGGCCCGGTCTCGGTCTCGACGAACCAGCTCTGCTCGTCACCGGGTCGGGCCAGTGCCGCGAGCCGGTCGACCTCGGCGTTGGCCGCGGCCATCTCCTCGGCGGTGAAGACGCCCTTCACCAGCAGGTAGCCCATGGTGGTCAGCTGCGCGCTGAGCTCGGCGTCACTGTCGGACAGCGACATCTCTGCGTGCGGGTCGCGGCCCCCGAGATCACTGCCGGTGTACGGCGGGACGCCGGAGTGCAGGTAGCGCAGCGTCCTGTCCCACGCGGCCAGCTGCGTGAAGGAACCCCGCTCGTAGGTGATCTCCTGCGCGAGGTGGAGGTTGATCAGCGACCGGACCTGACCGGTGAGGTCCGCCCACGCCGCGGCGGTCAGGCGGACGGCGGTGTCGCCGCTGGTCTCGGTGGTCTCCAGGACCTCACCGTTGCGGACGGTGTAGGTGAGGGCCTGGTCCGCCACGAGGAAGGTCAGCGAGCCGGCCTTGGCCGTGTCGCGCGAGGCGAGCGACAGCAGCTGAGGGTCGAGGTCCGAGCGACGAGCGGGTGCGAGGGTCATGTCCGGCAGTATGCAAGAGAGCACTTGCACAACGCAAGAGGTATCTTTTCCCCCATGGCGAGGGACACCCGGGAGCGGCTGCTCGACGTCGCGCTCGCGCAGTTCGCCGCGCGGGGCGTCGAGGCCGTTCCCGTCACCGACCTCGAGAAGGGCGCCGGCCTGTCGCCGGGAAGCGGGAGCTTCTACCGGCACTTCCGGTCCAAGGCCGACGTGCTCGCCGCTGTCGTCGACCGCGAGGTGGATCGGGTCGCCGCCGCTCGCGACCTCCAGGGGCCGCTGCGCGACATGCGCGACTACTACGACTGGACCCTCGACAACCTCCAGCGGATGGGGCTGCTCATCGCCCTCTTGGTCCGAGAGGGTGCCAGCCTGCCGCACCTCGACCGGATCCGGACCGTGATCGCCGAGGGCGGGGTGGCGCACGACGCGGCCGACCTGCGGGCACGCATGGAGCGCGGGGACGTCCCGGCCCGGGACGCGGAAGCGGTGGCCGCGGTCGTCCAGGCCGCGCTCACCGGCTACCACCTGGCAGCGAGCTTCTTCGGGGGGTCCGCGGTGATCGATCGAGACCGCTTCACAGCAGCCCTGGCGAGCATGGTGACCGGCTCCACAGCCGACGACCAGGCATGGTGAGTGGGTGCCCCCGGCAGGATTCGAACCTGCGCTTCCGCCTCCGGAGGGCGACGCTCTATCCCCTGAGCTACGGGGGCTCGGGGCGCTCAGACGTTAGCAGGACGCGGGAGGTGACAAGCCGGGTGTTTCCGCTAGCCTCCGGCCATGTCGAGCAGCCTGGGCCGCGTCCTCGTCGTCGACGACGACGACGTCATCCGTCAGCTCATCACGGTCAACCTGGAGCTCGAGGGCTTCGAGGTCACGACCGCCGTCGACGGCCAGGACTGCCTCGACAAGGTCAAGGACGTCGCCCCCGACGTCATCACGCTCGACATCATGATGCCGCGCATGGACGGCTGGGAGGCCGCGTCGCGGCTGCGCGCCGATCCCGAGACCGCCGGCGTCAAGGTGGTGCTGCTGTCGGCCCGCGCGCAGGAGGCCGACCTCCAGCGCGGTGACCGGATCGGCGTCGACGCCTACCTCACCAAGCCGTTCGACCCCGACGAGCTGATCGCCACCGTCCGGCGCCTCGCCGGACTCCCCGAGGCCTGAGAGCCAGGAGTACGACGGGAGCGCTCCCGTCGTACCCCTGCTGGTCCTAGCTGGCGCTCGGGGCGGGGGCGGCCGACGAGGGGGCGGCCGACGGGACCGCGCTGGGGACCGTGGGCGTGGTCGGCGCGGGTGCGCTGCCGCCGACCGGGACGCTGCCGGTCTGGCTGACGCCGCCGGAGCAGGCCGCGCCCTTCTCCGGCGTCTGCGGGCCGGTCGTGTAGGTGTCGAGGAAGTCGTCGACGTCGCCGTCGTCGACGCTGTCGACGAACAACTGCCGGCCCCAGGCCTGCAGGCTGACCGCGCTCTTCAGGCCGGGGAACGGCGACAGGATGCGGTAGGGGTCGCCCTCGACCTTGTCGGTGAGCTCCTTGAGAGCGTCGCCGGTGACCTTGGTCGGGTCGTAGGTGACCCAGACCGCGCCGTGCTCGAGGGAGTGGACCGCGTGCTCCTTCGGGATCTCGGTCGTGTAGACGGCGCAGTTCTGCCACAGGCCGTTGTGGGCGCCGTTGACCGGCGGGCTCTGGGGGTACTCGAGCACCCCGTCGCGGTGCGTGCCGGCGGCGGTGACGTCGGCGACGACGAGCCCGTCGAACTTCCCGTCGGCGTCCTTGAGCGGGGTGGGGGCCTCGCTGCCGACGTTGGTCGCGGCGTAGAAGAGGATCCCGCCGAGGAAGACGGCGAGCACGGTGCCGCCGGCGACGACGCCCCACGGGAACGGCTTCTTGATCTGGGCGGCCTGGGCGCGACGCACGGCGTCACCGGGGTTGTTGCGCTTGGACATCACGGTGCGGTCGCTCCAGGGTCGGTGCCGGTGGTCGGATCCGGTCGTCCGGAAGATCCTAGGTGCGCGCGGGCGATAACCTCGACACGTGACCCCGACACAGCTCTCCGAGGCCGTGCGGGCCGCCGTGGCCGACGCCGTCTCAGCCGGTGAGATCGCGGTCGAGGTGCCCGCGACGGTGACCGTCGACCGGCCGCGTGTCGCCGAGCTCGGCGACTACGCCACCAACGTCGCGCTGCAGCTCGCCAAGGCCGCCGGCCGCCCGCCGCGCGAGGTCGCCGAGCTGCTCGCCGCGCGACTGCGCGACACCCCTGGGCTCGCCGCCGTGGAGGTCGCCGGCCCGGGCTTCCTCAACGTCCGGCTCGCCGAGGCCGCCCTCGGTGGCGTGGCCGCGACGATCGCCGCCGCGGGGGCCGCCTACGGCCGCGGCGACGCGATGGCGGGGGAGACGGTCAACCTCGAGTTCGTCTCCGCCAACCCGACCGGCCCGATCCACATCGGCGGCGTGCGGTGGGCGGCCGTGGGTGACTCGCTGGCCCGGCTCATGGAAGCCACCGGCGCGAAGGTCACGCGGGAGTACTACTTCAACGACCACGGCGGCCAGATCGACCGCTTCGCTGCCTCCCTGCTGGCGGCAGCCCGCGGCGAGAGCGCGCCCGAGGACGGCTACGGCGGGGCCTACATCGCCGAGATCGCGCAGCAGGTCCTCGCACTGGTCCCTGACGCGCTCGAGCAGGACGACCCGCAGGAGGTCTTCCGGCGCGAGGGCGTCCAGCTGATGTTCACCGAGATCAAGCAGGCGCTGCACGACTTCGGCGTGGACTTCGACGTCTACTTCCACGAGAACTCCCTGCACGAGTCCGGCGCGGTCGAGCGGGCCGTCGAGCGGCTGCGCGGCCTCGGCCGGATCTACGACAAGGACGGCGCGACCTGGCTGCGCACCGAGGACCTCGGTGACGACAAGGACCGCGTCGTCATCAAGGCCGACGGCCAGCCTGCCTACATCTCCGGCGACCTCGCCTACTACCTCGACAAGCGCGAGCGCGGCTTCGACCGGGTCGTGATCATGCTCGGCGCCGACCACCACGGCTACGTCGGCCGGATGCAGGCGATGTGCGCGGCCTTCGGGGACCTGCCGGGTCGCAACCTCGAGATCCTCATCGGCCAGATGGTCAACCTGCTGCGCGACGGCCAGCCTCTGCGGATGAGCAAGCGGGCCGGCACCGTCGTCACGATCGACGACCTCGTCGACGCGATCGGCGTCGACGCCGCGCGCTACGCCCTGGCGCGGTCGAGTGCCGACAGCCAGCTCGACATCGACCTCGACCTGTGGTCGCGCAAGAGCTCCGACAACCCGGTGTTCTACGTGCAGTACGCCGCCACCCGTGCGGCGTCGATCCTGCGCGGTGCCGCCGACCTCGGCATCGACGGCATCGACACAGCAGACACCTCGCTGCTCGTCCACCCGCTCGAGAACGAGCTGCTCAAGGCGCTCGCCGACTTCCCGGCCGTCGTCGCGAGCGCGGCCGAGCTGCGCGAGCCGCACCGGGTCGCGCGCTACCTCGAGGAGCAGGTCGCGAAGGCCGCGCAGCGCTGGTTCGACGAGAAGGTCGCCTGCCGCGCGCTGCCCCAGGGCGACGAGGACGCGACCCCGACGCACCGCGCCCGGCTGCTGCTGTGGAAGGCCACCCGCACCGTCCTCGAGAACGGCCTCGGGCTGCTCGGTGTGAGCGCCCCGGAGCGGATGTGACCGACCTCGAGCCGGCCGTGTGGCCGGTGACCGCGGAGCGCGGCGCCGACGGCGCGCTGCGGCTCGGCGGCGTCGACGTGCGCGACCTCGCCGCGCAGTTCGGCACCCCCGTCTACGTCCTCGACGAGGCCGACTTCCGCGGTCGCTGCTCGGCCTGGCGCGACGCCTTCGCCGACGCCGACGTCTACTACGCCGGCAAGGCCTTCCTGTGCACCGCGGTCGCCCGCTGGATCGCCGAGGAGGGCCTGTCGCTCGACGTCTGCACCGGCGGCGAGCTCGCGGTCGCGCTGGCCGCCGGCTTCCCGCCGGAGCGGCTGCTCTTCCACGGCAACAACAAGAGCGTCAGCGAGCTCGAGCGGGCCGTCGCCGCGGGGGTCGCGCGGGTCGTCGTCGACTCCTTCGAGGAGGTCGCCCGCCTCGCTGCCGTCGCCGAGCGCGCCGGGGTCCGCCAGCGGGTCTACGTCCGGGTCACGCCAGGCGTCGAAGCCCACACGCATGAGTACGTCCAGACCGGCCAGGAGGACCAGAAGTTCGGCTTCTCCCTCGCCTCCGGCGCCGCTGCGGAGGCGGTCCGTCGGGTCCTCGCCCTGCCAAGCCTCGA
Source organism: Mycobacteriales bacterium (assembly GCA_030697205.1). NCBI lineage: Bacteria > Bacillati > Actinomycetota > Actinomycetes > Mycobacteriales > Mycobacteriales bacterium. Next base: position 95,855 of record JAUYQP010000015.1, on the reverse strand, counting down.
GCTGGTCGGGCTGCACTGCCACATCGGCTCGCACATCTTCGACGTCCGCGGCTTCTCCCTCGCCGCGCACCGCATGGTCGGGCTGCTCGCCGCGGTCCGCGACGAGCACGGCGTCGAGCTGCCCGAGCTCGACCTCGGCGGCGGCCAGGGCATCGCCTACACCTCCGCCGACGACCCGATGGACGTCAAGGACTACGCCGACGGCCTGCGCGCGATCGTCGAGAAGGAGTGCGCCGCAGCGGGCCTCGCGGTGCCGCGCCTCGCCGTCGAGCCGGGCCGCGCGATCAGCGGCCCGACGACCGTGACGCTCTACGAGGTCGGCACCGTCAAGGAGCTGCCCGGCCTGCGCACATACGTCTCGGTCGACGGCGGGATGAGCGACAACATCCGCACCGCGCTCTACGACGCGCACTACACCGCGGTGCTGGCGTCGCGGACCTCGACGGCCGACCCGCGCAACGTCACGCTGTGCGGCAAGCACTGCGAGAGCGGCGACATCGTCGTCCACGACGTGCCGCTGCCCGCCGACCTGGTGCCCTCCGACCTCGTCGCGGTGCCGGCGTCGGGGGCCTACCACCGCTCGATGGCCAGCAACTACAACCACGTCCCCCGGCCGCCCGTCGTCGCGGTGCGCGACGGCGAGGCCCGGGTGCTGGTCCGTCGCGAGACCGAGGCCGACCTGCTCGCCCTGGACGTCCCGTGACCACCTCGAAGCGGCTCCCTGTCCTGTTCCTCACGGCCGCGTTCGGCGTCCTGGCCGTCGTCGGGGTCGTGATCGGTGACCTGCTCGGCTGGCCGGCGGCAGCGGCGTACTCCGTCGTGGTCCTCGCCCTGCTGGTGCTGGGCATCCGGCGCTTCCGGCCGCGCCCCGCGAGCCGCGACCACAGCGGCTGCGCGTGCTGCAGCGGCGAGCCCTTCCGTGGCGTGGAGATCGTCCCGTGACCGCCCCGCTGCGGGTCGCGCTGCTGGGCTGCGGCACCGTTGGCTCGGAGGTCGTGCGACTGCTCCACTCCTCCGCGGCCGACCTCGAGGCCCGCGTCGGCGCGCCGCTCGAGCTCGCCGGCATCGCCGTGCGGCGGCTGCAGAAGCGCCGCGACCTGCCCGTCCCCGACGAGCTGTTCACGACCGACGCGGAGGGTCTCGTCGCGCGCGACGACGTCGACCTCGTGGTCGAGGTCATCGGCGGCATCGAGCCGGCGCGCACCCTGCTGCTGTCGGCGCTCAAGGCCGGCAAGGGCGTCGTGACCGCCAACAAGGCGCTGCTCGCCGAGGACGGCGCGACGCTCTACGCCGCCGCGCGCGAGTCGGGTGCCGACCTCTACTACGAGGCCTCCGTCGCGGGCGCCATCCCTCTGCTGCGGCCGCTGCGCGAGTCGCTCGCCGGTGACCACCTCAGCCGGGTGATGGGCATCGTCAACGGCACCACCAACTCCATCCTGACGCGCATGGACGAGACCGGCGCGGGCTTCGCCGAGGCCCTCGACGAGGCGACCGCGCTGGGCTACGCCGAGGCCGACCCGACCGCCGACGTCGAGGGCTTCGACGCCGCGGCCAAGGCGGCGATCCTCGCCGGGCTCGCCTTCCACACGCGCGTCACCGCGGCCGACGTGCACCGCGAGGGCATCTCCGACGTCACCTCCGCCGACATCGCCAGCGCCAAGGACATGGGCTGCGTCGTCAAGCTGCTCGCGATCGCCGAGCGCACCGCCGACGGCGTCGGCGTGCGGGTGCACCCCGCGATGATCCCGCGCAGCCACCCGCTCGGGTCGGTGCGCGAGGCCTACAACGCCGTGTTCGTCGAGGGCGCGTCGGCCGGGCAGCTGATGTTCTACGGCCGCGGCGCGGGCGGGTCGCCGACCGCGAGCGCGATCCTCGGCGACCTCGTCGCCGTCGCCCGCAACGCGCTGTCGGGCTCGCGCGGCACCCAGGAGTCCGCCTACGCCGACCTGCGCGTCCTGCCCATGGGCGACGTCGTCACGAGGTACCACATCAGCCTCGACGTGGCCGACAAGCCCGGTGTCCTCGCCGCCGTCGCGAGCGCGTTCGCGAGCCGCGGCGTGTCGATCCGCACGGTCCGCCAGGAGGGCCCGCGGCACGAGGACGGCGGCGACGCGCTGCTCGTCGTCGTCACCCACACCGCGACCGACGCGGCGCTGCAGGCGACGGTCGACGAGCTCCGCTCGCTCGACGTGGTGCGGGCGGTCGCGTCCGTGATGAGGGTGGAGGGGCAGCCATGACGGCACCGGTGCTGGCGCGAGCCGGCTGGCGCGGCCTGATCGAGGAGTACCGCGACCGGCTGCCGGTCACGGCGACGACCCCGGTCGTCACCCTGCAGGAGGGCGCGACCCCGCTCGTCCACGCCGAGCACCTCTCCTCGCTCGTCGGCGCCACGGTCCACCTCAAGGTCGAGGGCGCCAACCCGACCGGGTCCTTCAAGGACCGCGGCATGACGATGGCCATCTCCAAGGCCGTCGAGGCGGGCTCGAAGGCCGTCATCTGCGCCTCGACGGGCAACACCTCCGCCTCCGCCGCGGCCTACGCCGCCAAGGGCGGCCTCACCTGCGCCGTGCTCGTGCCCGAGGGCAAGATCGCGCTCGGCAAGCTGGCCCAGGCGCTCGTCCACGGTGCGCAGCTGCTGCAGGTCCAGGGCAACTTCGACGACTGCCTCGACCTGTGCCGCGACCTGTCGGAGCACTACGCCGTGACCCTGGTCAACAGCGTCAACCCCGACCGCATCGAGGGCCAGAAGACCGCGGCGTTCGAGGTCTGCGACGTCCTCGGCCGGGCCCCCGACGTGCACTGCCTGCCGGTCGGCAACGCCGGCAACATCACGGCCTACTGGAAGGGCTACGTCGAGTACGCCGCCGACGGCGTCGTCACGAGCCGCCCGCGGATGCTCGGCTTCCAGGCCGCGGGCGCCGCCCCGATCGTGTCCGGCCAGCGGGTCGCCGCGCCGCAGACCATCGCGACCGCGATCCGCATCGGCAACCCCGCCTCGTGGCAGCAGGCGATCGACGCCCGCGAGGAGTCCGGGGGCGACATCCAGGCCGTCACCGACCGGCAGATCCTCTCGGCGTACCAGCTGCTCGCCAAGCGCGAGGGCGTCTTCGTGGAGCCGGCCTCGGCGGCGTCGGTCGCCGGGCTGCTGCAGGCCCACGCCCAGGGCCTCATCGCCGCCGGCTCGAGCGTCGTGTGCACCGTCACCGGCAACGGCCTCAAGGACCCGGACTGGGCGATCGCCGGCGCGCCCAAGCCGGTCACCGTCGCGGCGGACGCGGCCGCCGCGGCCGCTGCGCTGGGCCTGTAGTGCCGTCGTTTCGCGCGGCACCCGTGCGGGTGCGGGTCCCCGCGACCAGCGCCAACCTCGGGCCGGCCTTCGACTGCGCCGGTCTCGCGCTGTCGCTCTACGACGACGTCGTCGTGCGCATCGCCGACAGCGGGCTGTCGGTCGACGTCGCAGGGGAGGGCGCCGAGGACCTGCCGCGCGACAAGCGCCACCTCGTCGTCAAGGCGCTGCGGATCGCCTTCGAGCGGCTCGGCGGGCAGCCGCGCGGGCTCGAGGTCGTCTGCGCCAACCGCATCCCGCAGTCGCGCGGGCTCGGCTCGTCGTCGGCCGCGATCGTCGCCGCGCTGCTCGCGGCGAGGGCGCTCGTGCTCGGCGGCGAGGACCTGCTCGACGACGACGCGGTGCTCGCGCTCGCCACCGAGGTCGAAGGCCACCCCGACAACGTCGCGGCCTGCCTGCGCGGCGGGCTGACGCTGGCGTGGGGGAGCGAGCCCCGGGTGCTCCGGCTCGCGCCGCTGCCCGCTCTCACGCCGGTGGCCTTCGTCCCGACCACCCGCGCGTCGACCAAGAAGGTGCGCGGGCTGCTCCCCGAGAGCGTGACCCTCGCCGACGCGGCCGCCAACTCCGCCCGCACGGCGCTGCTCACCCACGCGATGACCGCCGACCCGTCGCTGCTGCACGCGGCGACCGAGGACCTGCTCCACCAGTCCTACCGCGCGAGCGCGATGCCGCGGTCCTATGGCCTGGTCCAGCGGCTGCGTGCCGACGGTGTCGCCGCGACCATCAGCGGGGCCGGCCCGACCGTGCTGGCCCTTGTCGAGCAGGGCGACGCCGAGGCCGTCGCGGCCCGCGTCCCCAAGGGCTGGGAGGCGCACCGCCTCGCCGTTGACCTCGCCGGGGCGCAGGTCCTTCCGCTGTAACCCGGCGGTGACGGACGCCTGTCCCGGGTGCGACACGGGCCGCGTCGGTTGTGCAGGGCGCACACCGACCGTTACGCTGTGCACGCACCCGTCGCCCGCTCTGGGCACCGTGCACCCGCCCGAGCAGTCGGTGTGGACCTCTCACTCCGCCGCTCCGGCCCACCTCTCCGCCCGCGGGCTTGACGCCCGCAGAGCGGTGCTGCGTCGGACCGTCAGCGGTGTGCCGGACCCGAGGCCGGCGGTCCGTGCCGGCCGGGCCACCCCCGCCGCCCCCTTACCCCCCGCCCCCGCGGCGGGCCCCGGAGCGCCCTGCACCACGCGACCCGGACCCACGACCGGCCTGTCCCACACGGCAGGCCGGTCCTCACGAAGGACGATCCTTGACCGACTCCTCCGACCTGCTCGCCGAGACCGCCACCGGTCCCGAGCAGGACGCCCCCGCCGAGTCCGCGCCCGCCGCAGGTGCCACCCGCACCCGGCGGCGCGCCACCGGCGGCGGGGCGGGCGCGACGACGGCGCGCGCCACCAGCGCAGAGACGCCCGCAGAGCCGGCCGCACCTGCGCCTGCGCGCACCTCCGCTCCCGACGCGGGCCCCAACCTCTCCGCGCTGCTCCTCCCGCAGCTCAAGGCGCTCGCCAGCGAGCTCGGCATCACCGGCGCGAACGGCCTGCGCAAGGGCCCGCTCATCGACGCCATCCAGGCGCACCAGACCGGCCAGTCGGCCCCCCAGCCCGCGCAGACCTCCCGGCCCACGGGCACCCGGGCGTCGTACGACGCTGCCGCTCCCGAGGCCGGCGCGTCCGCCGACGACCGCGCGACCGACAGCACCGACAGCCGCGACGGCTCCGACGGCTCCGACGGCTCCGACGGCTCTGAGCGGGACGGCGAGGCGGCGGGCAGCGACCGGCCCGAGCGCGTCGACCGTGGACGGGAGCGCTTCCTCGAGCGCGAGGCGCGCCGGGCCGAGCGGGCCGCCACGGGCGGCGACGGCCAGGACCGCCAGGACCGGCCGCAGCAGGACCGCCAGGACCGTCAGGACCGGCCGCAGCAGGACCGCCAGGACCGGCAAGACCGGCAGGACCGGCCCCAGCAGGACCGGCCCCAGGGCCAGCCGAGTCAGGGCGGCCAGCCAGGTCAGGGCGGTCAGGACGAGGACGAGTTCGGCGGTCGGCGTGGGCGCTTCCGCGAGCGCGGCCGCGGGCGCAACCGCAACCGCACCGGCTCCGACCGCTACGAGCCCGACACCTTCGTCAGCGACGAGGACGTGCTCGTGCCCGTCGGCGGCATCCTCGACATCCTCGACAACTACGGCTTCATCCGCACCAGCGGCTACCTCACCGGACCCAACGACATCTACGTCTCGCTGCAGCAGGTCCGCAAGTACGGCCTGCGGCGCGGCGACGCGGTCACCGGTCAGGTCCGCCAGCAGCGCGAGGGCGAGCGGCGCGACAAGTACAACGCGCTGGTCCGCCTCGACTCGGTCAACGGCCTCGACCCCGAGGAGGCGCTGAACCGCCCCGACTTCACCAAGCTCACGCCGCTCTACCCGCAGGAGCGGCTGCGCCTGGAGACCGACCCGTCGATCCTCACCACCCGCGTCATCGACCTGGTGATGCCGGTCGGCAAGGGCCAGCGCGCCCTGATCGTCAGCCCGCCGAAGGCCGGCAAGACGATGGTGATGCAGGCGATCGCCAACGCCATCACCACCAACAACCCCGAGTGCCACCTCATGGTCGTCCTGGTCGACGAGCGGCCCGAGGAGGTCACCGACATGCAGCGGTCGGTGAAGGGCGAGGTCATCGCCTCGACCTTCGACCGCCCGCCGACGGACCACATCACGGTCGCGGAGCTGTCGATCGAGCGCGCCAAGCGCCTGGTCGAGCTCGGCCACGACGTGGTCGTCTTGCTCGACTCGATCACCCGTCTCGGCCGCGCCTACAACCTCGGCGCGCCCGCATCCGGCCGCATCCTCACCGGTGGCGTCGACTCCGCGGCGCTCTACCCGCCGAAGCGCTTCCTCGGCGCGGCCCGCAACATCGAGAACGGCGGCTCGCTCACCATCTTCGCCACCGCACTGGTCGAGACCGGCTCGGCGATGGACACGGTGATCTTCGAGGAGTTCAAGGGCACCGGCAACGCCGAGCTCAAGCTCGACCGGCGCCTCGCGGACAAGCGGATCTTCCCGGCCATCGACGTGGACGCCTCCGGCACCCGCAAGGAGGAGATCCTGCTCGCGCCCGAGGAGCTGCGCATCGTCTTGCAGCTGCGCCGGGTCCTGCACGCGCTCGACACGTCGTCCTCGCTCGAGCTGCTGCTCGACAAGATGAAGGCGACCCGCACCAACGTCGAGTTCCTCATGCAGATCCAGAAGACGACCGTCCCCGCTGACGCCGAGCACTAGCCCGGCGTACGACGCCACCGCCCGCGGGAAGAGCGGCCCGCGCGGCGCGGTTCTACGGTCTGGCACACTGGATGCCACACCGGCACCGGTTCACGCAGTCCGGCCCGCAGGACGACACTCCCGTCGTGCTCGCGTGCTGCCTGCGACCCGGCGGCCACCTACCCCGAGAGGCACCACCATGAAGGCCGACATCCACCCGGCGTACGAGCTCACCACGGTGACCTGCACCTGCGGCAGCACCTTCACGACCCGCAGCACCGCCAAGGGCGGCAGCATCAGCGCGGACGTGTGCGCCCAGTGCCACCCGTTCTACACCGGCAAGCAGAAGATCCTCGACACCGGCGGCCGCGTGGCCCGCTTCGAGCAGCGCTTCGGCAAGCGCACCTCCAAGTAGCGACCTCACGGCGCCTGACCCGGACACCGGGTCGGGCGCCGTTGTCGTGTCCGCCCCCAGGGCAGCAGCCAGACCAGCAGGAGGAGCGATGGCCGAGTCGATCGGCAACCCCACGGACAACGCGCTCGCCGAGCACGCCGAGCTCGAGGCGATGCTCGCCGACCCGGGGGTCCACGCCGACCAGGCGCGCGCCCGCGAGCTCGGTCGTCGCTACGCCGAGCTCGGGCCGCTGGTGGCCGCGATCCAGCAGGAGAAGCAGCTGCAGGAGGACCTCGACACCGCGCGCGAGCTCGGCGCGGAGTTCGCGGACGAGCTGCCCGGCATCGAGGCCGAGCTGGCCACGACGAGCGCCCGGATCCGCGAGCTGCTCATCCCGAAGGACCCGGCCGACGCCAAGGACGTCATCCTCGAGGTGAAGGGCGGCGAGGGCGGCGACGAGGCCGCGCTGTTCGCCGGCGACCTGGTGCGGATGTACATGCGCTACGCCGAGCGGCAGGGCTGGAAGACCGAGCTGGTGTCGGCCACCGAGGGCGAGATGGGCGGCTACAAGGACATCTCCCTGGCCGTGAAGTCGCGCGACCCCGCCAACCCCGTCTACGGTCGGCTGAAGTTCGAAGGGGGTGTGCACCGCGTCCAGCGGGTGCCCGCCACGGAGTCGCAGGGCCGCATCCACACCAGCGCCGCCGGTGTCCTCGTGCTGCCCGAGGCCGAGGAGGTCGACGTGACGATCGACCAGAGCGACCTCAAGATCGACGTCTACCGCTCGAGCGGCCCCGGCGGCCAGAGCGTCAACACCACCGACTCCGCGGTGCGCATCACCCACGTGCCGACGGGCGTCACCGTGTCGATGCAGAACGAGAAGAGCCAGCTGCAGAACCGCGAGGCCGGCATGCGCGTCCTGCGTGCCCGGCTGCTCGCCCTCGCGCTCGAGGAGCAGGCGGCCAAGGACAGCGCGGTGCGCGGGGCGCAGATCCGCACCATCGACCGGTCGGAGAAGATCCGCACCTACAACTGGCCCGACAACCGCATCGCCGACCACCGCAGCGGATACAAGGCCAACAACCTCATGCAGGTGCTCGACGGCGACCTCGACCCGGTGATCCAGTCGATGGTCGACGCGACCCAGGCAGAGCAGCTGAAGGGAGACGAGGGGTGAGCCTGACCGGAGCGGTCCGTGCCGCGACCGCGACGCTCGAGCAGGCGGGGGTCGACAGCCCCGAGCACGACGCCCGCGCCCTCGCGGTGCACGTGCTCGGCCTGGACCGACCGTCGGACCTGCTGCTGCACGACGGCCTCACCGCCGAGCAGAGCACGGCGTACGACGAGCTGGTGGCGCGGCGTGCGCAGCGGGTGCCTCTGCAGCACCTCACCGGCTCGGTCGGCTTCCGCTACGTCGAGCTCGAGGTCGGGCCGGGCGTCTTCGTCCCGAGGCCCGAGACCGAGTCGGTCGTGCAGTGGGCCGTCGACGCGGTCCGCGCCGAGGGCTGGGAGGCGCCGCTGCTCGTCGACCTGTGCACCGGGTCCGGCACGATCGCCTTCGCGCTGGCCAACGAGGTCCCCGCAGCGACGGTCCACGCCGTCGAGCGCGACCCCGGCGCGCTGGCGTGGACCCGCCGCAACGCGGCCAACCGGGTCGCCGCCGGCGACCCGGAGGTCCAGCTCCACCAGGGCTCCGCCGAGGACGCGCTGCCGGAGCTCGACGGGCAGGTCGACCTGGTGGCGAGCAACCCGCCCTACGTCGCCGAGGACGAGCGCCACATCCCCGACCCCGAGGTCGTCGACCACGACCCGGAGATCGCGCTGTTCGCCGGGGCCGACGGCCTCGACGTGGTGCGGCTGGTCGAGCAGGCCGCGCGCCGGCTGCTCAAGCCCGGCGGCCTCGTCGTCGTCGAGCACTCCGACCGTCAGGGCACGACCTGTCCTGCCGTCTTTACCGAGGCCGGTGGTTGGACCGAGGTCCAGGACCATCGCGACCTCACCGGTCGCGACCGCTTCACGACCGCCCGCTGGACCGGCTGATGACGACCTACGACGTCACCTCCGACCCGACGCCCGGGGTGGAGGCCGCGATCGACGTGCTGCGGCGCGGCGACCTCGCCGTGCTGCCGACCGACACCGTCTACGGCATCGCGGCCGACGCCTTCTCGCCGACCGCCGTCCGCCGGCTGCTCGAGGCCAAGGGCCGCGGGCGCGACCTGCCGGTCCCGGTGCTCGTCGGCTCGTGGCGCACCCTCGACGGCCTGGCCGCGAGCGTCACCCCCACGGCGCGTGCCCTGGTCGAGCTGCACTGGCCGGGCCCGCTGACCCTCGTGGTGCGGGCCGCGCCCTCGCTCGCCTGGGACCTCGGCGACACCCGCGGCACCGTCGCGGTCCGCATGCCGCTGCACGCGACCGCGCTCGCCGTCCTGGAACAGACCGGGCCGCTCGCGGTGAGCAGCGCCAACCGCAGCGGGCAGCCGCCGGCGAGCGACGCCGCGGAGGCCGAGCGGCAGCTCGGCACGTCGGTCGCGGTCTACCTCGACGCCGGCCCGTCCGGGGACCCCGTCCCCTCCACCATCCTCGACCTCACCGGCGAGCGCCCGCGCGTCCTGCGCGAGGGCGCCCTCGACGTCGAGGTCCTGCGGGAGACCTGCCCCGACCTCCTCACCGAAGGCGAGCCCTCGTGACCGACCCGACCCAGCCGGAGCGCTTCCGGGTCCTGCACGTCTGCACCGGCAACATCTGCCGCTCGCCGATGGCCGAGCAGATGATGACGGCCGGGCTGGCGCAGCGGCTCGGCCCCGACGCGGTCGCCTTCGAGGTCGCCTCCGCCGGGACGATGGGCTACACCGGCGCGCCGATGGAGGCCTTCGCGCTGTCGAGCCTGGCCCGCTACGCCGTCGACGGCTCGGCCTTCCGGGCCCGCGAGCTCGTCTCCGACCTGGTCGTCTCGGCCGACCTCGTGCTGGCCGCGACCCGCGAGCACCGCGCGGCCGCCGTGGTCATGCACCCGCGCGCCGCGGCCCGCACCTTCACGCTGCGCGAGTTCGACCGGCTGTGCTCCGCCGTCGACCCGACAGCCCTGCCCACCGGTGACCTGGTCGAGCGCGGGCGGGCGCTGGTCCGCGCCGCCGCCGCCAACCGCGGCCTCGTCCCGCCGGCGTCCCCGCGCGACGACGACGTCGAGGACCCCTACCAGGGGCCCGAGGCCGGCTTCGCCTCGTGCGCGTCGCTGGTCCACGCCACCCTGCAGCGCCCGCTCGACCTGCTCGCCGGCGCCCGGTGACCTTCGCGTCGTACTCCTGGGTGTCCGCCCGGGTGTCGAGGTCTGCCGCTCACAGCCGTCGCGGATAGCCTGCGCTGGTGCGGGAGTACCTCCTGGTCCTCTGCGTCGCGGCCGCGGTCACCTATCTGCTGACCCCGGTCGCGCGCCGCATCGCCGTGCGCACCGGAGCCATGGCCGAGCCGCGCGACCGCGACGTGCACGCGATCCCGACGCCGCGGCTCGGGGGAGTGGCGATGTACGCCGGGGTCGCGGCGGCCTTCCTCGTCGCCCACCAGCTGCCCGCGCTGCAGACGGTCTTCACCTACTCCGACGTCCAGGCGGTGCTCGTCGGCGGCGGGATCATCGTGGCCCTCGGCATCGTCGACGACCGGTGGCCCCTCGACGCGCTCACCAAGCTCGCCGGCCAGCTGGTGGCTGCCGGCGTCATGGTGCTGCTCGGCCTGCAGCTGCTCACCCTCACGCTGCCGGGCGTCGGTGCGCTGTCGCTCGGCGTCGAGGGCGTGCCGCTCACGGTCATCCTCACGCTGCTCACCGTCAACGCCATCAACTTCATCGACGGCCTCGACGGCCTGGCCGCCGGGGTGGGCGCGATAGCGGCGCTGGCCTTCTTCGCCTTCGCCTACTCGCTGTCGAGCGGTCAGGTGACCTCCGGGCTCGCGCAGTCCCGGATCTCCTCGCCGGCGCTCATCGCGGTCGTGCTGGCGGGCGTGTGCCTGGGCTTCCTGCCGCACAACTTCAACCCGGCGCGCATCTTCATGGGCGACAGCGGCTCGATGCTCATCGGGCTCATGCTCGCGGGCTCGGTGACGTCGCTGACGGGGCAGTTCGACTACGACGCGCTGCCGCCCGAGGTCGCCTTCCCCGCGCTGCTCGTCCTGCTGCTGCCGGCCGCGGTCCTGGCCGTGCCCTTCGTCGACCTGCTGCTGGCCGTGATCAGGCGCACCAGGGCGGGTCGCTCGCCCTTCGCCCCCGACAAGGCTCACCTGCACCACCGGCTGCTCGAGATCGGCCACAGCCACACGCGTGCGGTGCTCATCATGTACTTCTGGACCGCCCTGCTGGCCTTCGGCGGGGTGGCCGTCGCCGTCACCGGGGGCATCCTGCCGGTGCTCGCCGTGATGGGCGGGCTGGCCGCGCTGGCCCTCGTCGCCTCCAGCATCCCGCGGCTGCGGGCCGCCCGCGCGCTCGACCGGTGACGACCCCCAGCTGGGAGGTCGTGCTCTTCCGCGCCTCGGTCTGGCCCACCCTCGTCGCAGGTGCCGTCGCGGCCGTGGTCGCCGGCGTCCTGCGCGGCGTGGAGGGGGCCGCGGGGGCGCTGCTCGGCTGCGTGCTGGTCGTCGCGTCGTTCGGTCTCGGGCTCTACGTCGCGCGCCGCACCCGGCCGCTGCACCCGCTGTTCACGATGAGCGCCGCGCTGATGTCCTACCTGTTCACGGTGACCGCGCTGCTGCTCGTGCTCGTCCTCGTACGCCGCACCGGAGTCGTCGACCGCACCTCCGTGGGCGCCTCCGTCCTCGTCAGCGTGCTCGTCTGGCTGGCCTGCGAGGTGCGGGCCTTCCTGGGTCTGCAGCTGCTCTACGTCGAGCCCGTCGAGGACCCGGACGCCGACGTGAAGAAGGTCTCCGACCCCGCTCGCGAGGCCGAGCCCGAGGGCTGATAGCGTTTCGCACGCGATGAGCCATGACGGGTCACCGGGGGGCCAGACCAACCCGGGTGATGCGTGGACGGTGATCGCCTACATCCTGTCCGGCCTGCTGCTGTGGGGCGGGGTAGGACTGCTCGTCGACCGATGGTTGGGCACGGACTTCGTCGTGGGGATCGGCATGCTCCTCGGCTGCGTCAGCTCGCTCTACCTCGTCTACATCCGGTACGGCAGGGAAACCCCCTGATGGTGAAGGAGAACGTGTGAGCCCGCTCGCGTCCTCGGGTGAGGAGTTCGCCCCGCCGAGCAGCCGCGACTTCGAGTTCCCGCCGATCCCGGGTCTCGGTGAGGTCACCAAGCCGATGGTGCTGGTGGTGCTCGCTGCCGTGCTCGTCGCGGTCTTCTACTACCTGTCCGCGCGCAAGCAGGCGGTCGTCCCCGGCAAGCTGCAGTTCGCCGGCGAGGGCGTCTACGGCTTCGTGCGCAACGAGGTCGGCCGCGACGTCATCGGCCACGACTTCCTCAAGTACGTGCCGTTCCTCGCGACGCTGTTCAGCTTCATCCTCGTCAACAACATCTTCGGCATCATCCCGCTCATCCAGTTCCCGACGATGTCGCGCATCAGCTACCCCGCGGTGCTGGCGATCCTCGTCTGGCTGCTGTTCATGGGGATCGGGATCGGGAAGAAGGGGCCCTTCGGCTTCTTCAAGGAGATGATGTTCCCGCCCGGCGTCCCGAAGCCGGTCTACATCCTGCTGGCCCCGATCGAGTTCGTCTCGACCGTGCTGGTGCGCCCGCTCACGCTCGCGCTGCGTCTGTTCGCCAACATGTTCGCCGGCCACCTGCTGCTGCTGGTCTTCATCCTCGGTGGCGAGCACCTGCTGTCGCAGGGTGGGGCGCTGGCCGCGATCAGCCCGCTCGCGTTCCTGCTCGGTATCGTCCTGACGTTCTTCGAGTTCCTGGTGCAGTGCCTGCAGGCCTACATCTTCACGCTGCTCACCGCTCTCTACATCGCCGGTTCGCTGGCGGACGAGCACTAAGACCGCACGAAGCGCACGCGGGCTCCACCGCGCGCGCCCAACCTCTGGAAGGAACACGATGGAAGGCACGCTCAACCTGGTCGGCTACGGCCTCTCGGCCATCGGCCCGGGCATCGGCGTCGGTCTGATCTTCGCCGCCTACATCAACGGTGTGGCTCGTCAGCCCGAGGCTCGCGGTGTGCTCCAGCCCATCGCGTTCCTGGGCTTCGCGCTCGCCGAGGCGCTGGCGCTGTTCGGCCTCGTCCTCGCGTTCGTCCTCTAGCGGGCTGACGTGCTGACCCTCCTGGCGAGCGAGAGCGGGGAGATCAACCCTCTCGTCCCCCACCTGTCCGAGATCATCGTCGGCCTGGTCGCCTTCTCGCTGCTGTACTTCTTCCTCGCGAAGAAGGCCTTCCCGATGTTCGAGAAGGCCTACACCGAGCGCACCGCCGCCATCGAGGGCGGCATCAGCAAGGCCGAGGCCGCCCAGGCCGAGGCCAACGCCGCGCTCGAGCAGTACAAGGCGCAGCTCGCGGACGCTCGGGCCGAGGCCGCGCGCATCCGCGACGAGGCTCGCGAGCAGGGCAAGGCGATCGTCGACTCGCTGACCGCGGAGGCCCGCGAGACCGCGGACCGCATCACCGCGCGTGGCGAGGAGCAGCTCGCTGCCGAGCGTCAGCAGGTCGTGACGCAGCTGCGCGGCGAGATCGGCCGCCTCGCGGTCGAGCTGGCCGAGCGCGTCGTGGGCGAGTCGCTCGCCGACGACGAGCGGCAGCGTCGCGTCGTCGACCGCTTCCTCGCGGAGCTCGAGCAGTCGGGCAGCCAGCCGGCGGGGACGACCTCCTGATGCAGGGAGCCAGTCGCGAGGCCCTGGTCTCGGTCCGGGAGCGCCTCACCGCGCTGCGGGCCGAGCTTCCCGACGCCGCCGGCATCGGTTCGGTGGCCGAGGGGCTCTTCTCGGTCGTGCGCCTGCTCGACCGCGAGGGCAACCTGCGCCGCACCCTCGGTGACCCGGCGACCGACGCCGAGGCCAAGACGCAGCTGGTCGACGGGCTGCTCGGCAGCCAGGTCGAGCCGCTGCCGCTCGGTCTGCTCAAGGACGCCGTGGCCAAGCGGTGGAGCTCGCCGCGCGACCTCGTCGACGCCGTCGAGGTGCTCGCCGTCACGGCGGTCTTCCTCGTGGCCGAGGCGGACGGCGACCTCGACGACGTCGAGGACGAGCTGTTCCGGCTTGCGCGCACCATCGCGCGTGAGCCTGCGCTGCGCGCGGTCCTCACCGACCGCGGCCTCGACCCCGAGCGCAAGCAGGCGCTGCTCGACGGGCTGCTCGACGGCAAGGTCAAGCCCGCCACCAAGCGGATCGCCGTGGCCCTGGTCGTCAACCCCCGCGGCCGCACCCTCGAGGACGGCCTGCAGGACTACGCCGCGCTGGCCGCAGACGTGCGCTCGCGCACCCTCGCGACCGTCACGAGCGCCGTCCCGCTCGACGAGGCTCAGCAGCAGCGGCTCGCCGCCTCGCTGACCGCTCAGCTCGGCCGCGAGGTCCAGCTGCAGGTCGAGGTCGACCCGAAGGTCGTGGGCGGCGTGGTCGTCCACGTCGGCGACGAGGTCATCGACGGCTCCACCCGGCACCGGCTGGCCGAGGCCCGCCGCCGCCTCACCTAAGCCTCACCCCCGAACGCCCGCACCGAAGCAGAGAGCAGGGACACCATGACGGAGCTCAGCATCCGCCCGGAGGAGATCCGCGACGCGATCGAGCGCTACGTCTCGTCGTACACCCCGGAGACCACCCGCGAGGAGGTCGGACGGGTCATCGAGACCGGTGACGGCATCGCCCGCGTCGAGGGCCTCCAGGCGACGATGACCAACGAGCTGCTCGAGTTCGAGGGCGGCCTGCTCGGCCTCGCCCTCAACCTCGACGAGCGCGAGATCGGCTGCGTCATCCTCGGTGAGGCCTCGGGCATCGAGGAGGGCCAGGAGGTCCGTCGCACCGGTGAGGTCCTCTCCGCCCCGGTCGGCGACGGCTTCCTCGGTCGCGTCGTCGACCCGCTCGGCAACCCGCTCGACGGCAAGGGCGAGATCGTCGCCGAGGGTCGCCGCATCCTCGAGCTGCAGGCCCCCACCGTCGTGCAGCGCCAGCCGGTGACCGAGCCGCTGCAGACCGGCATCAAGGCCATCGACGCCATGACGCCCGTCGGCCGTGGCCAGCGCCAGCTGATCATCGGCGACCGCCAGACCGGCAAGACCGCGGTGGCGCTCGACGCGATCATCAACCAGCGCGACAACTGGAAGAGCGGCGACCCGAAGAAGCAGGTCAAGTGCATCTACGTCGCCATCGGCCAGAAGGGCTCGACGATCAGTGAGCTCGTCGGTCGCCTCGAGGAGGCGGGCGCGCTCGAGTACACCACCGTCGTCGCCGCCCCGGCCTCGCAGTCCGCGGGTCTGAAGTACCTCGCCCCCTACACCGGCTCGGCCATCGGCCAGCACTGGATGTACCAGGGCCAGCACGTCCTCATCGTCTTCGACGACCTCTCCAAGCAGGCCGACGCCTACCGCGCCATCTCGCTGCTGCTGCGTCGCCCGCCGGGCCGCGAGGCCTACCCCGGCGACGTCTTCTACCTGCACTCCCGCCTGCTGGAGCGCTGCGCGAAGCTCTCCGACGAGCTCGGTGGCGGCTCGATGACCGGCCTGCCGATCGTCGAGACCAAGGGCAACGACGTCTCGGCCTTCATCCCGACCAACGTCATCTCGATCACCGACGGTCAGATCTTCCTGCAGTCCGACCTGTTCAACTCCGGTGTCCGCCCGGCCATCAACGTCGGCATCTCGGTGTCCCGCGTCGGCGGCAACGCGCAGATCAAGGCGATGAAGTCCGTCGCCGGTCGTCTGCGCCTCGACCTGGCGCAGTACCGCGAGCTGGAGGCCTTCTCGGCCTTCGCCTCCGACCTCGACAAGGCGTCGAAGGCCCAGCTCGACCGTGGCCAGCGGCTCGTCGAGCTCCTCAAGCAGGGGCAGTTCTCGCCGTACCCGGTCGAGCGCCAGGTCGTGTCGATCTGGGCCGGCACCAACGGCAAGGTCGACATCGTGCCGACCGGTGACGTGCGCCGCTTCGAGGCCGAGCTGCTCGACTTCATCGCGCGCTCGCACCAGGGCATCTACGACGCCATCGTGCAGTCCGGCAAGCTCGACGACGCGACGATCGAGCAGCTCGCCAAGGCGGTCGACGACTTCACGCAGCAGTTCCAGACCAGCGACGGTCAGCCGCTGCTCAAGGAGGCTGCGGTCGAGGCCATGGACAAGGACGACGCCGGCCAGACCAAGATCACCGCCTACAAGCCCGCGCCCGCCGCCCGCTGACATGGGTGCTCAGCTCAGCGTCTACCGGCGACGCATCAGGTCGATGCAGTCGACCAAGAAGATCACCAAGGCGATGGAGCTCATCGCCGCCTCCCGCATCGCCAAGGCCCAGGCCGCCGTCAACGCCGCTCGTCCCTACGAGCAGCAGATCACCCGCGTGCTGTCGGCGCTCGCGTCGCAGTCGGCGATCAACCACCCGCTGGTCAACGAGAAGCCCAACCCCTCGCGGGCAGCCATCCTCGTGATCTCGAGTGACCGCGGCCTCGCCGGTGGCTACAGCTCCAACGTCCTCAAGCAGGCGGAGGCGCTCGCGTCCCTGCTCCGCGAGGAGGGCAAGGAGCCGGTCAGCTACCTGGTGGGCCGCAAGTCGGTGGCGTACTTCCGCTTCCGCGGGCGCGACATCGAGGACAGCTGGACCGGCTTCTCCGAGAAGCCGACCTACGCCGACGCCAAGATCGTGGCGGACACCCTGATCGACGCGTTCGTGAAGCCCACGGAGGACGGCGGGGTCGATGAGATCCACATCGTCTTCACCGAGTACGTCTCGGCGCTGACCCAGAAGCCGGTCGCCGCGCGCGTGCTGCCGCTGGTCGTCGAGTACTCCGACGAGGTCGCGCCCGACGGGCCGCTGCCGCTCTACGAGTTCGAGCCCTCGCCGGAGAAGCTGCTCGACGCCCTGCTGCCGCGCTACGTCGAGACCCGCGTCTACGCGGCGCTGCTCGCCTCCGCGGCGTCGGAGTCGGCCTCGCGCCGGCGTGCCATGAAGGCCGCGACGGACAACGCGGAAGAGCTCATCAAGTCGCTCACCCGAGCGGCGAACTCGGCCCGTCAGGCCGAGATCACCCAGGAGATCAGCGAGATCGTCGGCGGCGCGAGTGCGCTCGCCTCGGCAGGGAGTGAGTGACCGCATGACCATCACCGCAGACGAGACCACCGCGGCACCGTCCGCCGGCGGCACGGGCCGCGTCGCCCGCGTCATCGGCCCCGTCGTCGACGTGGAGTTCGCTCCCGACGAGATGCCGGAGATCTACAACGCCCTCGAGGTCGAGCGCACCATGGGCGGTGAGACCTTCACGCTGACGCTGGAGGTCGCGCAGCACATCGGTGACAACCTCGTGCGTGCCATCTCGATGCAGCCGACCGACGGCCTCGTGCGTGGCGCCCCCGTCACCGACACCGGCGCCCCGATCTCGGTGCCCGTGGGCGACGTGACCAAGGGCCACGTCTTCAACGCCCTCGGCAAGCCGATGGACGTGTCGGAGGAGTCGCTCAACATCACGACCCGCTGGCCGATCCACCGCCCGTCGCCGGCCTTCGACCAGCTCGAGAACAAGACCGAGATGTTCACCACCGGCATCAAGGTCATCGACCTGCTCGCGCCCTACGTCTCCGGCGGCAAGATCGGCCTGTTCGGCGGTGCCGGTGTCGGCAAGACCGTCATCATCCAGGAGATGATCTACCGCGTCGCCAAGGAGTTCTCCGGCGTCTCGGTGTTCGCCGGCGTCGGCGAGCGCACCCGCGAGGGCAACGACCTGTTCGGTGAGATGACCGAGTCCGGCGTCATCAACGACACCGCGCTCGTCTTCGGTCAGATGGACGAGCCGCCGGGCACCCGCCTGCGCGTGGCGCTGTCCGCGCTGACGATGGCGGAGTACTTCCGCGACGTGCAGAAGCAGGACGTGCTGCTGTTCATCGACAACATCTTCCGCTTCACGCAGGCCGGCTCCGAGGTCTCCACGCTGCTCGGCCGCATGCCGTCGGCCGTCGGTTACCAGCCGACCCTCGCCGACGAGATGGGTGTGCTCCAGGAGCGCATCACCTCGACGCGTGGTCACTCGATCACCTCGCTGCAGGCGATCTACGTGCCCGCCGACGACATCACCGACCCCGCGCCGCACACCGCGTTCACGCACCTCGACGCGACGACCAACCTCAACCGCGCGATCTCCGAGAAGGGGATCTACCCGGCCGTCGACCCGCTCGACTCGACCTCGCGCATCCTCGACCCGAAGTACATCGGCGACGAGCACTACAACACCGCGCGTGAGGTGCAGCGCATCCTGCAGAAGAACAAGGAGCTGCAGGACATCATCGCGATCCTCGGCATCGACGAGCTCTCCGAGGAGGACAAGGTCCTCGTCAACCGGGCCCGTCGCATCGAGCGCTTCCTGTCGCAGCCGTTCTTCGTGGCCGAGCAGTTCACCGGCCAGCCCGGCAAGTTCGTGCCGCTCGACGAGACCATCGACTCGTTCAAGCGGCTCACGCAGGGCGACTACGACCACATCCCGGAGCAGGCGTTCTTCCTCTGCGGTGGTCTCGAGGACCTCGAGGCCAACGCGAAGAAGCTGCAGGGCTAAGAACCACAGCAGGTACGCCGGGGCGGCGGCCGGGTGATCCGGCCGCCACCCCGCACCGCCCGTCCCGGATCTTCCGGAGCGGGCACCCGACAGCAGGAGGAGGACGACAGTGGCGCAGCTGCACGTCGAGCTGGTCTCGGTCGAGCGCGAGGTCTGGAGCGGTGAGGCGGACTTCGTCTCGGCCCGCACCACCGAGGGCGACATCGGCATCCTGCCCGGCCACGCGCCGCTGCTCGGCGAGCTCGCCGAGGGCGCCGTCGTCACCATCAAGCAGTCCGGTGGCGCGCAGGTCGTGGCCGCCGTGCACGGCGGCTTCCTGTCCATCACCGACGACGGCGTGACGGTCCTCGCCGAGATCGCCGAGCTGGCCGCCGACATCGACGCGAGCCGTGCCCAGGCTGCGCTGCAGCGGGCGCAGAGCGAGGGCGACGACTCCGCGGTGCGACGCGCGGAGAGCCGCCTGCGAGCGATCGGGCAGTCGGTCTAGGTCGGATCAGGCCAGCGAGACCGCGAGCCCCGGACCCGGCGAGCAGACGTGAAGGCGCTGATCGCCCTCGAGGTGGGCGTCGCCCTCGTGCTGCTCGTGGCCGTGCCGCTCGGCGCGATCGCGGTGCGCCGCCGGGTCCTGCAGCGCGGTGGCGGCACCGTCGACCTCTCGCTGCGTCTCAACGCCCGCTCGCGAGGCCGCGGTTGGGTGCTCGGCGTCGGCAAGTTCGCCGGCGACGAGCTGCACTGGTACCGCGTCTTCTCGCTGTCGATGCGCCCGCGCCGTCGGCTCGCGCGCGCGACCCTCGTCGTGTCCGAGCGTCGCAAGCCCACCGGGCCCGAGGCGTTCGCGCTGCTCAAGGGCGCGATCGTGCTGGAGTGCCGCGAGCCGTCCGGCCCGGTGCAGATCGCGCTCGAGGAGCGCGCCGTCACCGGCTTCCTCGCCTGGCTGGAGTCCCAGCCGCCCGGCGCCCGCCTGCACCGGTAGCCGCCCACCGCGGTTCTCGCTCGGACTCACGGGTCACCATCCCTGACCCGTCCACCTCCACCTCAGACGCGCCCGCTGCTCGTCTCGCTCGGCTTCGCCGGCGCAACTGCGTGCGCGTGGGGCTGGGCCGACGTGGCGCGAGCCTGCTTGAGCGTGCTCGGCAGGCGCCCCACCGGCACGCGCACGCGCATCCGCCGTCCCGCGCACCGGTCGCCGCCGGTCGCCGCCCGCCTGGCCGGGGCCGCCGGGCCGGTCAGGTGGTGCGGGTCGGGTGGGTTCCGGTCAGGTGGTGCGGTCGCCGCCGGGCTGCCAGAGGACGTCGCCGCCCGGGTTCGCCACCCGCGACAGGATGAACAGCAGGTCGGACAGCCGGTTGAGGTAGAGCACCGGCTCGCGGTTGGTCGTGTCCGGCTGGTCCTCGAGCAGCGCCCACACCGAGCGCTCGGCCCGGCGGGCGACGGTCCGCGCGACGTGCAGGAGCGCAGCACCCGGGGTGCCGCCGGGGAGGATGAAGCTGGCCAGCTTCTCGAGCCGGGCGTTGTAGTCGTCGCAGGCCGCCTCGAGCCGCTCGGTGTAGGCGGGCGTCACGCGCAGCGGGGGGTACTGCGGGTCCGCGACGACGGGGGTGCACAGGTCAGCGCCGACGTCGAAGAGGTCGTTCTGGATGCGCACGAGCAGCGCGGTGAGGTCCTCGGACAGCCCGCCGAGGGCGACCGCGACACCGATCGCGGAGTTGGCCTCGTCGACATCGGCGTACGCCGCGAGCCGCGGGTCGGTCTTGCGGACCCGGCTCATGTCGCCGAGGGCGGTCGTGCCGTCGTCGCCGGTCTTGGTGTAGATCCTCGTCAGGTGCACGGCCATGCCCGTCAGCGTAGGTGGACGGGGCGGACCAGGCCCGCACAGCCGGATGTGGCGATCACGACGCCGTCTCCAGCGTGCGTGATCGCCACATCCGGGCTAGCGAGCCGGGCGGGCCGGCCCCCGCTCTGTCAGCCGCACTCCTTGATCCCGCAGAGCAGGGCGGCCACCGGGCCCTCGTAGAGGTAGGGACCGTCGAGGTTGCCGTCACCGTCGAGGATGCGCAGCCGGTCGTCGGTCGCACCGGGGTCGCGGTCGACGAGGACGACACCGTCGAGGTAGTCCTGGCCGGCGCCGACGTCGCGCCACTCGCTGTTGGCCGCGCCGTACTGCACCTGCCCGGCGCCCGGCGCCGGGATGACCACGAGCGTGTCGGTCGTGGTCCCCGGGGAGCAGCAGGGGACGAAGGCGAGCACCTGCGCGTTGTCGGCGGTCGGCCGCCCGACGAAGACCTCTTGGCCCGACTCCCCGCCCAGGGTGAAGGACACCGGATAGGCGGTGTCTTCGCCGACGAACCATGCCTGCCCGAGGACGTAGCGCAGGCCTCCGTCGGTCGAGCCCGCGAAGTGCGCCACGAAGCGAGCGGCGGAGATGTCCGACCCTCGGTCGACCGCCATGGCGAATCCGCGCTTCGCCCCGATCACAAGGTCCTCGTCCGGGCGTTCGCCACGCTCCGGCCACGCCGCCAGGAGGTTCGACGGGACATCAGCTGACGCACGGTCGGATGCATCCGGGTCGGCGGGCTGGGCGTAGACGAATGAACCGTCATCCACACGGATCTGGTCCTGCAAGGGCCCGGTGGGGCCGGTGCGACGGAAGACCGCGCTCCGCCCTGTTGCCACGAGGCGGAAGGTGCGCCCGTCGGCCGCGTAGTCGATCGAGTTCGTCCCTGGCGCACCCACCACGACGACGTGCGGTGTCTCGATTCCGGGCACGATCGCCCTGTAGCCGTCGATCGTGGGCTCCGCGACCTGGTCCAGCAGGAGCAGCGGCGCCTCTTCGCCTGTGGTGGCGATCACCGCGTGGGCCTTGCCCTCCGGCGCCCAGATCTGCAGCAGCACGACCTCCCTGTCGTCCGCGGTGCGCCCGCGGAAGAGCACCTCTCCCGAGGCGTCTGAGGCGGCGTGGACACGGCCCCACTCCGCACGAGCGTCGGAGTCCAGCGCCGTGCTGCCGCTCACCGATGGCCAGTCCAGCGCGTTGGTGGGCCGGTCACCGGTCGTTGTCGGGGTCGCGAAGTCCTGAGGAGCAGTGGTCGGGGTCGTGCCACCGATCATCGCGGGCACCGCGAGGGCGATCGCGGCGACGGCGGCCGTCGTACCGAGGACCGCAGCGAGACCGCGGCGGCGCCGGATCCCGCGGGCCCGACGCTCGATGCCCTCGAAGGGGTCGGCGGCGGGGGAGACCAGGTCGGCGCGACCGGAGAGGGTCGAGCGCAGCTCGTCGTCGATCGGGGCCATCACAGTGCTCCTGCCGGGAGGGCCGCGCGCGGGTCGTCGCGCAGGCCGGAGTCGTCGCGCAGCGCGGTGAGCGCGCGGGAGGTCGTGGACTTGACGGTGCCGACGGAGACGCCGAGCACGCGGGCGACCTCCGCCTCGGGAAGGTCTTCGTAGTAGCGCAGGACGACCATCGCGCGCTGCCGCTTGGTCAGCGTCGCAAGGGCGGTCCACAGCGCGTCGTGCAGGTCGAGGTCGGCGGTGACGTCGCGCCCCGGCCGCTCGGGCAACGACTCGGTCGGTCGCTCGTCGACCCGGCGACGTCGCCAGAACGACGTCTGCGTGTTGACCATCACCTTGCGCACGTAGCCGTCGACGGCCTCGCGCTCGCGGATCCGGTCCCACGCGAGGTAGGTCTTGGCCAGCGCGGTCTGCAGCAGGTCCTCGGCGTCGGGGCGGCTGCCCGTCAGCAGGTAGGCCGTGCGCATCAGCGCGGGCGAGCGCGCGGCGACGTAGGCCCGGAAGGCCTCGCGTCCCTGCTCGTCCATGCGTGCTCCTCAGGTCGGTCTCGTGTCGGTGCTGACAGGGAGGACGCCACCCGCTCGCCGAAGGTTGCGTCCCTATGCTGACGGCGTGGACCGCTTCGTCGTCGCAGGAGGTGCCCGCCTCGCCGGTGAGGTGGCCGTGACCGGTGCGAAGAACAGCGTCCTCAAGCTGATGGCCGCGGCGCTGCTCGCCGAGGGCACGACCACCCTCACCGCCGTCCCCGACATCCTCGACGTCTCGATCATGAGCGAGGTCCTGCGTCGGCTCGGCTGCACGGTCGAGCAGGGCGAGGGCTCGGTCGCGATCGACGTGCCGGCCCAGCCGGGCCACGAGGCGGACTACGACCTCGTACGCCGGATGCGCGCCTCCATCGCCGTGCTCGGACCGCTGGTCGCCCGGTGCGGCGAGGCCAAGGTCGCGCTGCCCGGCGGTGACGCGATCGGCTCGCGGGGTCTCGACATGCACGTCGCCGGCCTCGTCAAGCTCGGCGCCACCGTCGAGAGCGAGCACGGCTACCTCATCGCCCGGGCACCGCGGCTGACCGGCGCGCAGGTCTGGCTCGACTTCCCGAGCGTCGGCGCCACCGAGAACCTCCTCATGGCCGCAGCGCTGGCCAAGGGCACGACCGTCATCGACAACGCCGCCCGCGAGCCCGAGATCGTCGACCTGTGCCAGCTGCTCGTGCAGATGGGCGCTCAGGTCGGCGGCATCGGGACCTCGACGCTCGTCGTCGACGGCGTCGAGTCGCTGTCGCCCGCCACCCACGAGACCGTCCCGGACCGCATCGTCGCGGGCACCTGGGCGATGGCAGCGGTCATGACCCGCGGTGACGTGCACGTGCGCGGCGCCCGCCCCGAGCACCTCGAGATGGCCCTCGACAAGGTCCACCAGACCGGCGCCGAGGTGACGGTCGAGGACGACGGCTTCCGGGTGACGATGGACGAGCGGCCGCGCTCCGTCGACGTCGTGACGCTGCCCTACCCGGGCTTCCCGACCGACCTGCAGCCGATGGTGCTGGCCGTCAACGCGATCGCCGACGGCACCGCGATGGTCACCGAGAACGTCTTCGAGGCGCGCTGGATGTTCGTCGACGAGCTCAAGCGGTTGGGTGCCGACGTCCGCACCGACGGCAAGCACGCCGTCGTCCGCGGGCGCGAGCAGCTGTCGGGCGCGCCGGTGCGCGCCCACGACATCCGGGCCGGCGCGGCGCTGGTGCTCGCCGGCCTCGTCGCCGACGGGGTGACCGAGGTCGGCGAGGTCCACCACATCGACCGCGGCTACGCCGGCTTCGTCGACCAGCTCGTCGCGCTCGGGGCCGACGTACGACGGGAAGCCGCCCCCGCCGAGCTCTTCTAGCGGCTCGGGTCAGGAGCGGACGAGCTGCTCGGCGCGGGTGGCGTCGGCCCGGAAGACGAGCACCGCCCAGCCGGGCGGCGAGGTCTCCGTCGCGGGTGCCGGGGCCACCGTCGCGCGGATGCCGGCCTCGCGCAGGACGCCCTGCAGCATCTCGGCATCGTCGGCCACCCGCACGGTCGCGACCGGCACCAGCAGGCCGAAGTCGCCGGCGGACCGGGCCTTCTCCAGGCGCCGCGCCATGCGATCGTCGCGCTCGGTGGTGGAGAACACCCAGCGGCAGATGAGGATGATCACGCCGAGAGCGCCGAGGGCCACGAGCGGCCCGAGCAGGAAGTGGTAGCTCGACACGATCACACCTGCATGCTCTCACCGCGACGCGCGGTCGGCCATCGGGAACGACGGCTGGTCCGATGGCGTCCCGCGTGCCGGCTCGAATTCGTGACCCAGACGTGACACACCTGGAGGCATCCGCAAGGCGGTCCGGCGCGTCTTCCCCTACAAGGCCGCCCGAACCGGACGGCCCAGGGGAGGTGGCACGTGCACGACACCGACAGCGACTGCCTGACCATCACGCAACCCGACCCGGGCCGTGTGGTGGCCCTCGCGGGACACCTCGACGTCCACGCTGCCGCCGACGTGCGGCTCGCCCTCGCCGACGCCGTCGAGGGCGGTGACGGCGACCTGGTCGTCGATCTCGCCGCACTCGAGGCCATCGACGCGACGGGTCTCGGCGTCCTCGTCGGCGCCCACCGCCGGGCCAGCCGCACCGGCCGGACCCTGGTGCTGCGCGACGTGACCCCGGCGGTGGGCCGGGTGCTGTTCCTGACCCGGCTCGACCGGGTGCTGCGCACCAGCCGGACCCGCTGCGCCTGACGGCCCTACAGCCCTGCCGCCTGCAGGCCGATCAGGCCGCGTGGACGACTACTTCGGCGCCGCTCCGACGCCCGCTCCGCAGGCCGGCCAGCCGTGGGGCACGCCGGCCGTGCAGAGCGGCCCGCCGGCCCGGCGTACCCGTGGGTGGCTCGTCGCCCTGGTCGCCGCGGGCGCGCTGCTCGCCGTCGGCCTGGTGAGCCTGCGCGACACCGCGCAGAGCGGGCAGGTCTCGCAGCTGCGGGCCGTCACCGAGCCCGCGCCGGCCGTCGTGGGGTGGACGGCGAGCTACGTCGACGAGGCGGGGCGGCCGGCCCGCTGGGACCCGTGCGAGCCGATCCGCTACGTCGTGCAGCCGCAGTGGATGCCGCAGCAGGGGCGGCGCGACCTCGCCGAGGCGCTGCGCCGGATCTCAGCGGTCAGCGGGCTGCGCTTCGTCGACGAGGGCGACACCGAGGAGGTGCCGTCGGACGGCCGCGCGGCCTACCAGTCCGAGCGCTACGGCCAGCGGTGGGCGCCGCTGCTCGTCGGGTGGGTGCCGGCCGCCCGCACCGACCTGCCGATCGGTGACGGCACGCAGGGGCTCGCGGTGGCCGTCGCCGTGCCCGGCACCGACGCGGGTGGCCACCTCGTCACCGGGCAGGTCGTGCTCGACGCGGACCACCGGCTGGCGTCGGGCTTCGGCCCGGGAGCGACCGAGGGCGAGGTGCTGCTGCACGAGCTCACCCACGTCGTGGGTCTCGGCCACGTCGACGACGCGACGCAGGTCATGCACGTCACGACGACCAACAGCGAGAGCGAGTTCGGCCGCGGCGACCGGGCCGGGCTGACGGCCCTCGGGGCGGCGGCCGGCTGCCACCCCGCTCCGGCCGCGCGCGAGCTGCAGCTCGGCTGAGACAGGTCTCACACGAGCGTCGCGAGTGTTCCGAATACAGTTCGGTCAGGAGGTGGTCATGACCGAGCGCGACAAGCCCTGGGTGATGCGGACCTACGCCGGGCACTCCTCGGCGGCGAAGTCCAATGAGCTCTACCGGATGAACCTCGCGAAGGGCCAGACCGGTCTGTCGGTCGCCTTCGACCTCCCGACCCAGACCGGCTACGACCCCGACGCCGAGCTGGCCCGGGGCGAGGTCGGCAAGGTCGGCGTGCCGATCAGCCACGTCGGTGACATGCGGCAGCTGTTCGACGCGATCCCGCTCGCCGAGATGAACACCTCGATGACGATCAACGCCACCGCGATGTGGCTGCTCGCGCTCTACGAGGTCGTCGCGGAGGAGCAGGGCGCAGAGCCCGGTCAGCTCGCCGGCACGACCCAGAACGACATCGTCAAGGAGTACCTCTCCCGCGGGACCTACGTCTTCCCGCCCGGGCCGTCGCTGCGGCTGATCACCGACATGGTGGCCTACACCGTCACGGCGATCCCGAAGTGGAACCCCATCAACATCTGCAGCTACCACCTGCAGGAGGCGGGCGCCACGCCCGTCCAGGAGATCTCCTTCGCGCTCGCCACGGCCATCGCTGTCCTCGACTCGGTCAAGGCCTCGGGCCAGGTCCCCGACGAGCGCTTCGGCGAGGTCTGCGCGCGCATCTCCTTCTTCGTCAACGCGGGCGTCCGCTTCGTCGAGGAGATGTGCAAGATGCGCGCCTTCGGCCGGCTCTGGGACGAGCTGCTCGCCGACCGCTACGGCGTCACGGACCCCAAGCACCGTCGCTTCCGCTACGGCGTGCAGGTCAACTCCCTCGGCCTCACCGAGGCCCAGCCGGAGAACAACGTCCAGCGCATCGTCATCGAGATGCTCGGCGTCACGCTGTCGAAGGACGCGCGCGCCCGCGCGATCCAGCTGCCCGCGTGGAACGAGGCGCTCGGCCTGCCCCGCCCGTGGGACCAGCAGTGGTCGCTGCGGCTGCAGCAGGTGCTGGCCTACGAGACGGACCTGCTGGAGTACGACGACATCTTCGAGGGCTCCGTCGTCGTCGAGGGCAAGGTCTCCGACCTGTGCGCCGAGGTGCGCGCGGAGCTGGCCCGCATCCAGGACATGGGCGGCGCCATCGAGGCCGTCGACTACATGAAGACCGCGCTGGTCGGCTCGCACGCCGAGCGGCGCCGCCGCATCGAGGCCGGTGAGGACGTCGTCGTCGGCGTCAACCGCTTCACCACCACCGAGCCGAGCCCGCTGACCGCCGACGTCGACGGGTCGATCCTCACCGTCGACCCGGCCGTCGAGCAGCAGGCCGCCGACGCGGTCCGTGCCTGGCGCGACGGGCGCGACGCGCTCGCCGTCGACGAGGCGCTGCGGGCGCTGCGCGACGCCGCCAAGACCGAGGACAACCTCATGGCCGCCACCCTGGTCTGCGCCCGCGCGGGCGTCACGACGGGGGAGTGGGCCGGCGCCCTGCGCGAGGTCTTCGGGGAGTACCGCGCGCCCACCGGTGTCGCCGGTGCGTCGGCGTCGGGTCCGGCCGGTGACGAGGTCGCCGAGGTCCGCGCGCTCGTGAAGGCGACCGCGGAGGAGCTCGGCGGTCCGCTGCGCTTCCTGGTCGGCAAGCCCGGCCTCGACGGCCACTCCAACGGCGCCGAGCAGATCGCCGTGCGCGCCCGCGACGTCGGCTTCGAGGTCGTCTACCAGGGCATCCGCCTCACCCCGTCGCAGATCGTCGCGGCCGCGGTCGAGGAGGACGTCCACGTCATCGGGCTGTCGGTGCTGTCGGGCTCCCACATGGAGGTCGTCCCGGCGGTGCTGGCCGGCCTGCGCGACGCCGGTGCCGGTGACGTGCCGGTCGTGGTCGGCGGCATCATCCCGGAGTCCGACGCGGTGCGGCTGCGCGAGCTCGGCGTCGCCCGGGTCTTCACGCCCAAGGACTTCGCCCTCAACACGATCATGCGCGACATCGTCGAGGTCGTCCGCGCGGCCCACTGATCGCTGCGCCCGGACGCGCCCCGGTCTGCCGCGTTGCGTCCTGCGGACGGCGTTGCGGTCGCGCGCTCGCGCCGTAGGACGTAACGGGCTGCAGGGGCTGCAGGTGGGGCTGCGCGCTGCCGAAGATCCAGGGGACGCCTGCCCCCTGTTCCTGGAGCGCCCCCTGTGAGTGAGCTGTGAGCCTTGCCGCTGTCCCGTCCGACCTGCCCCTCGCGCGCTCGGAGGCGGCCCTCGTCGCCGCGCGCCTGGTCGCCGGTGTCGAGCAGGTCGTCCACGGCCGCCGCGCCCAGGTCGAGCTCGTCGTCTGCGCCGTCCTCGCCGGCGGGCACGTGCTCGTCGAGGACGTCCCCGGCAGCGGCAAGACGACCCTCGCGCGGGCCGTCGCGCAGTGCCTCGGTGGCACCTTCCGGCGCATCCAGGGCACCGCCGACCTGCTGCCCGCCGACATCACCGGCAGCGGCGTCTGGGAGCCCGAGCGGCGCGCCTTCGCCTTCGTGCCCGGCCCGGTCTTCGGCCACGTCGTCCTGGTCGACGAGCTCAACCGCACCCCGCCGCGGACCCAGTCGGCGTTCCTCGAGGCGATGGACGAGGGCGCGGTCACCGTCGACGGCACCCGTCACCCGCTGCCCGACCCCTTCGTCGTGCTCGCGACCCAGAACCCCCTCGAGCAGTACGGCACCTACCCCCTGCCCGAGGCCCAGCTCGACCGCTTCGCCGTCACCCTCACCCTCGGCGCCAACGACCCGGCCACCGAGCGGCTGGTCGTGCGCGAGCAGCTCGACCACGCGACGGTCGGTGAGCTGGTCGCCGTGACCAGCCCGGGCGAGCTCGCCGCAGTGCGACGAGAGGTACGCCGCACGCACGTCGCCGACGCCGTCCTCGACCACGCGGTGCGGGTCGTCGAGGCGACCAGGTCGCACCCCGGCGTCGTGCTCGGCGCGAGCACCCGCGCGGCGCTGACCCTCGTCCACTGCGCGCAGTCGCGGGCGCTGCTGGCCGGGCGCGACCACGTCACGCCCGACGACGTGAAGGTCCTCGCCCCGCCCGTCCTCGGCCACCGGCTCGTGCTGCGCGACAGCGGCGGCGGGCTGCGGCGCGGGCAGCAGCTGGTCGCCGAGCTGCTCGCGGCGGTGCCGGTCCCGCTCGCCACGTGAGCCCGGCATGAGACCGACCCGCGGTGTCACCGCGGCGGTCGCGGCCGCCGTCGTGCTGCACCTGCTCGGCCGCATCACCGGCGGTGGCTGGCTGGCCCTGGCCAGCGCCGCGGCGCTCGTCCTGCCGCTCGCCGCGGTGCTGCTGCGCCCGCGTCTCGACGGTCTCGAGGTGACCACGACGCCCGTACGCGCCCGGGTCGGCGACGAGGTCGAGGTGCAGCTCGTGGTCCGCAACGCCGGTCGGCGGCCGAGCCCGCCTGCGCGGCTCACCGACACGTCCCCAGGCCTGTCGCCCCTCGTCGTCGCAGTGCCCGCGCTGGCCCCTGGCCAGCAGGTCGCGGCCGTGCTGCGGCGCACCGCCGTCACGCGCTGCGCCACGACAGCTGGTGAGGTGCAGCTGACGAGCACCGCGCCCTTCGGTCTGGTGCGGGTCAGTGCCACGCGTCACGTGGACGTCGCGGTGGTGGTGGCCCCACGGGCCGTCACCGTCACGGCGCTGCCCGAGGGCGGGCAGGGCTCCGGCGGGAGCAGCCGCCCGTTGCCCGGCGTCGGCACCGAGGTGCTCGGCCTGCGGCCGTGGCGGCCGGGCGACGGCGCGCGGGCGGTGCACGCCCGCTCCAGCGCCCGCCACGGACGACCCGTCGTGCTGGAGCGCGAGCGCGACACCGGCTCGGCCGTCGTCGTGCTCTGCACCGGTGCGGGCTCGGGCCCGGAGTGGGAGGCGTCGGTGGCGAGCGCCTGCTCGGTCGCGGAGCAGGCCGTGCGCCACCAGCGCGCCCCGGTCCTGCTGGCCACCGGGCACCAGGCGCCCCGGCTGCCGGACCTCGCCGCCGTCCTCGAGTGGCACGCCGGGCTCGACGCCGCACAGCCGCTCGACGCCGCGACCGTCGCCGCGGCGACGCGCGCGGCGGGGAGCGGGGGCACCGTCGTACTCGTGTCGGGTGGTGGGCTGCTCGTCGACCGCACCGCGAGCGTGCGCCGGGCCTGCGCCGCGGTCGGCGCGGTCGTCGTCGAGGCGGGCCGGTCGTGAGCGGGCTGCGTCTCGCGACCCTCGTCGCCGTCGTCTGCGGGCACCTCGCCGCCGTCGCCGCGACCGTGCTGCCGGTGGCAGCGCTGCTGGTGAGCGTCCCGCTCGTGGTGGCCGGCGCCGTCGTGACGAGCCGCGCGAGCGACCGCAGCGCCGCGCGGCTGCGGGCCGGTGCCACCCTCGTCGCGGTAGGCCTGGCGCTGGTCGTGCTGCCACGGGTCGTGAGCGGTGGGGGAGAGGCGGGGCCGCGCGGGGTGCTCGGGCCGCTGCTCGTCGGCGTCAGCGTCGCTCAGGCCTTCACCTGGGTGCGGCGCCGTGAGCTGTCCGGCGGCCTGCTCAGCGCGCTCGGCCTGCTCGTGCTCGGGGCGTCGTTCGCGCCCGACGTCCTCGTCGGGCTGCCCCTGCTCGCGGGCTGGGTCGCGGTCGTCACCGCGGTGGTCCTCGCCGACCGCGAGCGGGTCGCCGACGGGGTGGACGTGACGCTCGCGGCCGGCTCGCCGCGCGGCCCGGTCGTGACCGCCGCCGCCCTCGCGGCGGTGCTCGGGCTCGCCGGCTTCCTGCTCGTGCCCGTGCCCGAGGACGCCGGGCTGCGCAGCCGGCTGGCGGCACAGGCCCAGGCGCAGCAGTTCAGCGGGCGCGGGGTCCCGGGGGCCTACACCGGCACCCGGGTCGACCTCAGCACCCGCGGTGACCTCACCGACCAGCCGCTCATCGAGGTGCCCGCCGACTCGCCGCCGCTGTGGCGCAGCGGCGTCTACGACACCTGGGACGGTCGTGCCTGGACGACCCCGGGCGACCTGAGGCGGATCTCCGGCCCGCCCTTCGCCGTGGCCGCGCCGACCGGTCCGACCCGCACCGACGACGTGCGGGTCGAGCGCCGCGCCGCCGGCCCGGTCTTCGCGCCGGGTCCGGTCGTCTCGCTCGAGGCCGGCGGGCGCTCCGCGGTGGTCGACGGGTACGGCGCGCTGCAGGGCTCGACCTCGCCGGGCTACCGCGTGACCACCTCCGTCGTGCAGCCCAGCGTCGAGGTGCTGCGGGCCGCCACCGGGCCCGACGAGACCGATCCGCGCTGGACCGCGCTGCCCTCCGGTCTTCCGCAGCGGGTCGTCGACCTCGGCCGGCAGCTGGCCGCGGGTGCGTCGTCGCGCATCGACGTGGTCCGGGCCGTGGAGGCGCACCTGACGGCCACCGCGTCCTACCGCCTCGACTCGCCCGTGCCCGGTCCCGGCGAGGACGCCGTCGACCGCTTCCTGTTCGTCGACCGGGTCGGCTTCTGCGAGCAGTTCGCCGCTGCCGAGGCCCTGCTCCTGCGCGCCGCAGGCATCCCCGCCCGCTTCGTCACCGGGGTCGGTTACGGCGTCGAGGACGGCGATCGGCGTACCTATCGGCAGAAGGACCTGCACGCCTGGGTCGAGGTCTTCCACCCCGGCTTCGGCTGGGTGCCGTCGGACCCGACGCCCCCGTCGACGCAGCTCGCGAGCGCGTCGCTGCGCACCCGGGTCGTCGCTGAGCTCACCGCCGCCCTGCGCCGGGCCGACGACGTCCCCGGTGGCCGGCCCGCGATCGCTGCGGCTCTGCTCGCCCTCACGGCCGCGGTCGCCGGGGTGCTGCTGCTGCGCCGTCGCCGACCGGTGCCCGGCGATCGCCTTCCGCGCGTCGTGGCCGACGTGCGGGGCCGCCCGGCGCTGGCGGCCTTCCTCAGGTACGACGCGAGGCTCGCGGGTCGCGCCCGCCGGCCGGCCGAGTCTCTCGGTGAGCTGCGCTCCCGTCTGGACGCGCCACCCGAGGTCGTGGCCGCACTGACCGTCGTCGAGCAGGAGTGCTACGCCGCAACCGCCCCGGCCCGTGCTCCCGAGGCGGCCGAGGTGCTCGACCGGGCCTGAGCCCGAGTGGCGCACACTGTCGGGTGTGAGCGACGAACCGCGACCTCGCGCGCGGGACCTGGTGCGCACGAGGTCCCGGCGCTACACCGCGCCGGACACCGGGCGGATGCACCACATCGGCGCCGCTCCCGAGGTCGTGCCCGTGCACACCGAGGAGGGCGTCGAGACCGCCCGGACGACGTCGTGACAGCTGGCCGACCGCACCGTCGCCCAGCTCGAGCAGCAGCGCGACCGCACCGCGCGCGACATGGCCCGGGCCGCCGACGACCTGGATTTCGAGGCTGCCGCCCGGCTGCGCGACGAGCTCGCCGCGGTCGAGCAGGAGCTGTCCGGGCGCGGCTAGCGCGCGGGCGCCGCGACGCCCCAGAGCGCCGCGACGTGGGTGACGTCCGTGCCGCAGCAGCCGCCCAGGGTGGTGATCGACGGCAGCTGCGCGAGCACATCCGCGACGCTGGACCGCAGCAGGCCGCGGTCGCCCTCGTCGAGCTCCTCCATGACGTCGAGCTCGGCGTGGGTGAGCATCGACGCGTTGGGGCGCAGGCACTGCAGGCGCGACTGCCACGCGCCGCCGTCGAGGGCCGGCAGCAGGTGGGTGGGGTGGGCGCAGTTCACGCCGTACCAGTCGGGCGCTGCGGTGGCGTCGGTCTGCTCGACCGCGTCGCGAAGCGGCGTGCCGTCGGGGAGGCGCCCGTCGGTCTCGACCGTGAACGAGACGCCGACCGCGACGCCGACCTCGCGTGCCGCGCGCACGACGCCGACGGCCTCCGCCACCTCGCTGAGCGTCATGGCGTGCACGACGTCCACGCCGGCCTCCGCGAGGCTCCGCACCTGGGGCAGGTGGTAGCCCGCTGCCTCGTCCGCGCGGTGCCCTGCCGCGACGTAGCCGTCGCCCCGCGGCCCGACGACGCCGGACATCCGGACCCGGGCACCCGGGGGCGCCACGTCCCGCACGAGTGAGACGGCCGAGCGGTTGACGCGGTCCAGCGCGGCGGCGTCGTAGCCGAGCCGCGCTCCCCAATCGGCGTTGGCGCGCCACGTGGGCGTCTCGAGCACCAGCCCAGCACCTGCAGCGGAGGCCACCTCGACGTAGTCGCGGTAGTAGGTCGCCAGCGCAGTCGCTCCTGCCGTTTGCTCCACCAGCGGGAACGCCGCGAACTCCGGCAGGTCGAGTCCCTTGTGGAACAGCAGGTCCGTCTCCAGACCACCGTCGGTCACCCACTCCAGCGCCATGACTTTCCCCTCCCTGCGATACGGACTGCCTGGACCTAGCCGAGGCTGGCGGTCACGATGTGAGCCGACATCCGGGCGAGGACCGGTCCGGTCCCCCACCGCGTGCGCAGCGCGGCTGCGACCTGCCCCGTGCACGTCTCGAGGTCACCGCGCGCCTCGATCTCGGCGCGCAGCGGTGTGCCTCGGCAGTAGCCCCGTGCGAGGTCGTCGACGCTCGGCGCGCGGCACTCGCGCTCGACCGTCTCGACGTCGAGGTCGCGGAAGCCGGCCATCGCCAGGTCAGCGGCGACGCGGTCCACCTCGTGGTAGCCGTGCGGCACGCGGGCGAGGAAGGACGGTGGGTCGTCGGGGAAGACGGCGGCGAGAGCTGCCATGACCTCCGCCTCGACCTCGTGCGTCGCGAGCGCTGCCCAGGTGGTGAACAGGAAGCGGCCACCGGGTCGGAGCACCCGTGCGACCTCGCGGTAGGCGGCCGGCCGGTCGGGGAAGAACATGACGCCGAACTGGCAGGCGACGAGGTCGGCGCTGTCGTCGTCAAAGGGCAGCTGCATCGCGTCGGCCTGGCGCCAGGTCGCCGCTGGTGCCTTGGTGCGTCCGACGTCGACCATCGCGTCGTTGAGGTCTGTCGCGGTGGTCCGCGCAGCGGGCAGGGCGACCGCAAGGGCCCGCGTGAGCACACCTGTGCCCGCGGCGAGCTCGAGCACGTCCTGCGGCCCGTGCGCGGCCGCACGGGTGGCGAGGTCGGTGGCCCATGGACGGAAGACCGCGGGGACCAGGAGCTCGTCGTACGCCGTGGACATGTCCTCGGCCCAGATGTGACGTGCCTCGTCAGGCATCCCTCGACGGTAGAGCAGATTGCCTCTGAGCGGCAGGGCTCGCGCGACCTGCGCCCCCGGCAGGGCTAGCGTCGCGGCGTACGCCTCATCCGCATGACCTGCTCGGTCGACGGCGTCGGCCGCGTGCATCGACGTGCTCTCCATGCGCGTGCGACGCGAGCGACCCGGCGTCCGCGCCTGGGAGCGCGGGGGATCACTGGCCGAAGGGACGCGAGACGCACGTGCTGAAGTACGGCAGCGTCGACAGGTCGGCGGCCACCCGGACCTGTCGACCGCCGTCGTACCGGCGCCCGCTCGGCTCGTAGCGCCAGCACCCTCGTGGCAGGACCACGTCGCGCGTGCGAGCACCCTCGCGCAGGACGGGTGCGACCAGGACGTCGTCGCCGAGCATCCACTGGTCAGCCACGTCCTGCAGGCTCGGTTGCGGGTTCGAACGGTGAGAGCCTCCCGTCCGGTGCCGTCCAGACAGCGTGGCTGCGCACGATCGGGTGGTGTCCCGGAGCGTCTGTGGCCGCGGTAGCTGACAACCCGCCTGCTGCAGCGCTGTCAACTCCTTCGGTTGCTCCACGCCTTCGGCGTAGATCTGGCTGCTACCGCGCCGCGGAGGCCCGAGCTCAGCTCGACCCGCCTTGCGTGCGAGATGCTGGTCCGCTGACTGCTCGAGAGGCAGTCGGTGGAGCCGGAGCTCGGGCCGGCGGCTGGTGGGGCCACGACTTCCCCTCATCTGGACAACGCTGTGAAGACCACGCTCGGGTTCCCTTGGGGACCGTCGCGTCGCTGACGACGAGGACGGCCAGGAGTACGGCGATCAGTCCCACGCCGTCAGTCCTACTAGCCCGGCCGAACCGTCACGTCCGCGGGCCCGCCGACCCGCTCACGGCCCGAAGGCCTCGTGTCGGGATGTCACCTGCGGCGGTCCGGAGCGCGGCTGCGCCACCTGCGGCTGGTAGACGAGCTGCGACCCCTGGAAGCTGTTGCTGTCCGTCGGGCACAGGTTCTCGGCGATGACCCACCCCGTGATGCCTGGCGCGCTGGCTGTGGACAGACTCAGGCTGTTCTGCGCTGCCACGAGACCGCTGTAGGCGCCGCTGCCGGTCACCATGGAGAGGGAGCCACCCGCGTAGAGCGTGATGCCCGGCAGGTAGGCGTAGACCTTGGTCTTCTGCACGGTGATGGCGCCGTCGCCGAGCGACGGGCAGGTGCGGTTGGTCGAGGACTCGGTGATGATCGTCTGCTGGACGCTGTCGCCGTTGGTGCGCAGCTCCGCGTTTCCTCGGTAGACGTAGTACACGCCCACGGGCCCGGCGGAGGACTGCGTCCACATGTTGGTGTTGTCCTTGGACGACCACGACCACGACCACCCGGCCGGTGTGGGCTTCGACGGTCCGGTGCAGGGAGTGCCGGCGGGCTCC
Source organism: Mycobacteriales bacterium (assembly GCA_030697205.1). Classification (NCBI taxonomy): domain Bacteria; kingdom Bacillati; phylum Actinomycetota; class Actinomycetes; order Mycobacteriales; species Mycobacteriales bacterium. The sequence continues at coordinate 60,714 of JAUYQP010000015.1, read as the reverse complement.
TTGGTCTCGCCCCCGGGGCAGAGGTCGGTCCAGAACGGCTTGACCGACGGATGTACGGCGCCCGCGTAGAGCAGCCGTGGGTCGATGGTCGGCATGGTGCGCGCAGGTGCGCCCGACGCCGCCGGCGCGAACTGGTTCAGGCCGGTCGCCGTGAAGGTTCCGCCGGTGACGGACACGCTGCCAGCCGTCCCGGTGATGTTGACATTGGAGTGGACGTCAGCGCCGCTGCCGACCCCGGTGCCGCTCCGGACCTCGAAGCCACCCGACATGGCGATGTCCCGGCCTGTGAGCAGCGCCGCGGGCGCCGGGTCACGGGGGAAGGCGAACTCGACGCGCACGAGCCGCCGCGAGGTGGCCCGCTCGTAGTTCGGCGCGTAGCCCAGCGCCCACAGGACCCGGCGGTCCGAAGGCCGTAGGACGACGTAGTCCCCGGTCGGCGTCCGGACCCGGCCCGTGGGAGCGAGCGCCTCCAGGGCGGCCCTGGCCGCGGCCGCTTCCCCAGCCCCGGGAGCGAGGACGTGGCCGGTGTTCCAGGACCTGTCTACCGACAGCCGGGCAAGGGCGTCGTCGATGCCAGCGTCCGCCGCGTCGAGGCTCGTATGGCGCACGGCGTGAGCAGCGTGCGTGCCCAGAGCCCGGACGGTGACCTGGAACAGGATCACAACGAGCAGCACGAGCACGGAGGCGGTCCCGATGACCATGATCATCGCGAAGCCGTCATCGCGCCGAAGCCGCCTCACGCTGTGTTCCTGTTCCGGACGGTCCAGGTGTCGCCGCGAGGCGAACCGTCAGCCCTGGCATAGCTCACCGTGGCCGTCACGGTGCGCACGGAGGCCGGCGCGGCCGGCGTGTACGCCAGGCGCAGCTCGGTGATTGACGGGAGGACGCGCCTGCTGCCGTCTCCAGCCGTCCGCAGCAGGGCGGGCGCACCGGCGGCGGTCGTGCCCGCGGACCACGTGATCGTCTCCGCGGCGGACTGCAGGCCGTCGTCGTCGCGGTCCAGCCAGACGCTGACCGTGCTGGCTGTGGCCCCGCGGGTGACCGTCAGGGCGTCGCGCAGGTCTCGGCTGAGCCAGGCGGTCGCCCGCATCGCGTCCTCCCGGTTCCACACGTCGGAGGTCACGCTGCGGTAGGTCCGGTGCACCGAGAGCACGCCCCCGAACAGGACCGACATGACGATGCCGAGGAGAACCACACTGACGAGCAGCTCCGCGAGCGTCACGCCCGCGTCATCCCGCCTCACGTGACCCGCACAGTGAAGAAGCTGCGCACGCTGGCGCTCGGATCGGCCGGGGACGTAGCCGTCACCGTCACGGTCACGTCCCCGGTGGAGGTGCTCGGCGGGACCGCCACCACGGCAGTCACCGGGACGGTCGTCCCCGAGCCCACGAGGTCGAGCGCGCCCGTGCCCGGCAAGGCGGTGTCCAGCCGCAGCTCTCCAAGGTCCACCCTGCCGTTGCGGTTCGGGTCGGCGTACCAGCTGATCGCCCACGGCAGGACAGTCACTCCCCGCACCACGTTCGCGGTCAGCCGGAACGGCTGCTGCTGGCCGTCGTTGGACAGCAGGACGCCGACTGGCGCGGCGGTGCCGCGAGGCGCGTCCGGCACCGTCAGCGTCGACGCCCCGAGCACGAAGGCGCCCGAGGTCCGGCCGACAGGGGCGGCGCTGTAGACCAGGGTGCTGGTGCTCCGGGACTTGGCCTTGTTGCGTTCGGACCAGGCGATCGCGACCTGCACCCGGCGACAGAGGCAGCCCGGCGGTGACGTCACATAGCTGCTGACGGTCGCGCGAATTGCGGGGGGCAAGGCCACCGGCCGCACGTGCTGCGCGACTCCGGCGCCCGTCGCGAGGACCACCACCGGCTCGCGGGCCGCCAGGACGGGGGCGGTGAGAACCCCGCTCTGCAGGACCAGGGACGGGTCGGTGCCGAGATCCGTGGACGCGTGGCCCAGCGCTGCCCAGGGAAGGGCCCGCAGCTCCTCGATCTCCTTCATGAGCAGGTCTCCGGCGGATTGCACGTGCCGCGCGTACGCGGCGGCATGCAGGGCGCTGACGAGGTTGCCGGCGAGCGCCGTCATCATGCCGACGGCGAGCATCATGGCGACGATCACCTCCACGAGGGAGAAGCCGTCGTCGCTGAGGGGTGTGCATTCGTCCGGCATGGACACGACATCGACGGCCGGAAACGCCGAGCACATGACCCGTTGGGACCGGCGTGCCGTTGGGGCGCCGTTGTGCGAGCTGTGGACGGCTCGGTCCTGGTGCACTCGGAGGCAGGCGGCTACACGCCGCTGATGTGGATGAGCCGCGCCTCGCCGAGCGCCTTCACGGCGCGCACACCGACGAGATGGAGCGCGGACGGGCTCTCGCGCCAGCCGCTGCCGCCCGCGGCTAGCCTCGACGCGTGCGCCTCGTCCTCGCGACCTGCTCGGTCGACTACGTCGGCCGCCTCACCGCCCACCTGCCGCTGGCCACCCGGCTGCTCATGGTGAAGGCGGACGGCTCGGTCCTCGTGCACTCCGACACCGGGGGCTACAAGCCGCTGATGTGGATGACCCCACCCTGCGCGACCGCCGAGGTCGACGGTGTCTGGACGGTCACCAACAAGGGCGGCGAGCAGCTCGTCATCACCGTCGAGGACGTCCAGCACGACACCGCGCACGAGCTCGGCACCGACCCGGGCCTGCAGAAGGACGGGGTCGAGAAGCAGCTGCAGGCCCTGCTCGCCGACCAGTGCCACGTCCTCGGTGACGGCTTCACGCTGGTGCAGCGGGAGTACTTCACCGACATCGGCCCGGTCGACCTGCTGTGCCGCGACGCGGCGGGTGCCCACGTGCTGGTCGAGGTGAAGCGGCACGCCGAGATCGACAGCGTCGAGCAGCTCACCCGCTACCTGCAGCGGGTGTCGACCGTGCTCGGCGACGGGGTGCGCGGCGTCCTCGCTGCGCAGTCGTTCAAGCCGCAGGCGAAGGTGCTCGCCGCCGACCGCGGCATCGCCTGCGTGCAGGTCGACTACGACCACCTGCGCGGCCTGGAGTCGCTCACGCCCACGCTGTTCTGAGGCTGCGCGAGCTGCCCGACCCGCGCGAGGCGGCGCGAGGTCCTAGGGTCGGCGGGTGACAGCGCCCACCGACCGGACGGTCGACCCGACCTTCACCGCCCTGCCCCTGCAGCAGGCTGCCGACGCCGCCCTGCAGGCGGCCCGCGATGCCGGTGCCACCCACGCCGATGTCCGCGTCCACCGGCTGCGCGGCCAGGACCTCAGCCTGCGCGACGGCCGCCTCGAACGCCTCGGTGACGACGTCACCCTCGGGCTCGCCGTGCGTGTCGTGCACGACGGCACCTGGGGCTTCGCCTCCTCGCCGGACGTGACACCTGACGAGGCGGTCCGCCTCGCCCGCACGGCCGTCGACGTCGCCCGGGTCGCCCGCCCGCTCAACCGCGAGCCGGTCAAGCTCGCCGACGAGCCGGTCCATGTCGGCGAGTGGGTGTCGGCGTACTCCGTCGATCCCTTCGCCGTGCCACCCGCCGACAAGGTCGCGCTGTTCGAGCAGTGGTCGCAGCGGCTGCTGGCCAGCGACGAGGTCGACCACGTCGACGTCAGCCTCCAGCAGGCGATGGAGAACGTCTTCTACGCCGACTCGGCGGGCACCCGCACGACGCAGCAGCGGGTGCGCCTGCAGCCTCAGGTCACCGGCACCCGGGTCGACCCCGGGGGTGGCTTCGAGACCATGCGGACGCTCGCCGCCCCGGTGGGCCGCGGCTGGGAGTACCTCACCGACGGCGCCTACGACTGGGCGTCCGAACTCGCGCAGATGCCCGACGACCTGGTGCAGAAGGCGAAGGCGAGCAGCGTCGAGCCGGGCCGCTACGACCTCGTCATCGACCCGAGCAACCTGTGGCTCACCATCCACGAGTCGATCGGCCACGCGACGGAGCTCGACCGCGCGCTGGGCTACGAGGCGGCCTACGCCGGCACGAGCTTCGCCACCCTCGACCAGCTCGGGACGCTGCGCTACGGCACCGACCTGATGCACGTCACCGGCGACCGCCACACCCCGCACGGCCTGTCGACCGTCGGCTGGGACGACGAGGGCGTCGCCGCGCAGCAGTGGGACATCGTGCGTGACGGCACCCTGGTCGGATACCAGCTCGACCGCAGGATGGCGAAGCAGAACGGGTTCGGACGAAGCAACGGCTGCGCGTACGCCGACGGGCCGCACCGGGTGCCGGTGCAGCGGATGCCCAACGTCTCCCTGCAGCCGCTCGCGGGTGGGCCGAGCACCGAGGAGCTGATCGCGGGCGTCGAGCGCGGCATCTACGTCGTCGGCGACAAGAGCTGGTCGATCGACATGCAGCGCTACAACTTCCAGTTCACCGGGCAGCGGTTCTACGAGATCAGGTCCGGCCGGATCGTGGGGCAGCTGCGCGACGTGGCCTACCAAGCCGTCACGACGGAGTTCTGGGGCTCCATGGAGGCGATCGGCGGGCCGCAGACCTACGTCCTCGGCGGCGCCTTCAACTGCGGCAAGGCGCAGCCCTCGCAGACCGCGGCCGTCAGCCACGGCTGCCCGGCCGCGGTGTTTCGCGGGGTCACCATCCTCAACACCGTCAGGGAGGCCGGGCGATGAGCGCCGACGTCGTCGAGCGGGCGCTCGCGCTGTCCAGGGCCGACGGGTGCGTCGTGCTCGTCGAGGAGTCGAGCACCGTCGACCTGCGCTGGGCCGGTTCGACGCTGACCACCAACGGCTCCCGCAACGAGCGCTCGGTGACGGTCATCAGCGTCGTCGGCGACCAGGTCGGCACCCGGTCGGCATCCGTGCTCGACGACCTCGAAGGGCTGGTGCGGGCCAGCGAGGCCGCGGCCCGCGAGGCGGGGCCCGCGCAGGACGCTGGCCCCCTCGTGACTGGCGACGCGGACGCGGGCTTCAGCGACCCCGCCGCGGTCACCACTGTCGCGGTCTTCGAGGGCCTGGCGCGCGGGCTCGGTGAGGCCTTCGCCGCCGGCGACTCCGACGGCATCCGCCACTACGGCTACGCCACGCATGACGTCACCACCACCTGGCTCGGCTCGTCGACCGGGTTGCGTCGTCGGCACGTGCAGCCGCGCGGCTACGTCGAGCTCACCGCCAAGAACGACCGCCGCGGTGGCTCCTCCTGGGTCGGTCAGCACACCCGCGACTGGAGCGACGTCTCCGTGGCAGCCCACGACGGTGAGCTCCGGCGGCGGCTGGGCTGGACCGAGCGCTGGGTCGACGTGCCCGCAGGCCGTCACGAGGTGCTGCTGCCGCCGAGCGCGGTCGCCGACCTGCTGGTCTACGCGCACTGGACGGCGAGCGGCCGTGATGCCGCCGAGGGTCGCACCGTCTACTCCAGGCCCGGGGGCACCCGGGTCGGAGAAGTCCTTGCGCCGCAGGGCTTCTCGGTCCGCTCGGACCCGCGCGATCCCGCCCTCGGCGTCCGCCCCTGGGCGGTGGCGCACGGGTCGAGCGCGATGGGCAGCGTGTTCGACAACGGCCTCGACCTGCCCGCGACGTCCTGGGTCTCCGACGGTCGGCTCGACGCGCTCGTCGAGACCCGCTCCACCGCAGAGCAGCGGGGCGTCCCGATGACGCCCTACGTCGACAACCTCGTCGTCGACGGTGGCGGCAGCGCGACCCTCGACGACATGGTGGCGAGCACGCAGCGCGGCCTGCTGCTCACCTGCCTGTGGTACATCCGGGTCGTCGACCCGGAGACCCTGCTGCTCACCGGCCTCACCCGCGACGGGGTCTACGTCGTCGAGGACGGCGAGGTTGTCGGCACCTGCAGCAACTTCCGCTGGAACGAGTCGCCGATCGGGCTGCTCGGTCGGGTCGTGGAGGTCGGAGTGTCGGGCTCGACGCTGCCGCGCGAGTGGAGCGACTACTTCACCTGGACCCGGATGCCCGCGCTGCGAGTGCCGGACTTCAACATGAGCTCGGTCAGCCAGGCCTCGTGAGTCCGCCGGGTCGCTAGCCCTTGACCGGCAGCGGGTCGGCCAGCAGCCCCAGCAGGCGTCGCACGGGAGGGCTCGGAGCGCGTACGACGAGAGCACCCCCGTCGGTGCGCAGCCTGGTTGCGAGGTCGAGCAGCACGTCGAGGCCGGCGAGGTCGAGGAAGGTGAGCTCGGCGGCCTGGACGTCGACGGTCTCGACCGTGTCCGGCAGCGTCGCGAGTCGCCGGTGAAGTCCCGGTGCCGTCGCAAGGTCGAGCTCACCGCTGAGCCGCAGGAACGCCGTGCGGCCCGAGGTCGTCAGCACGACCTCCAGCACACCGTCCACGGACAGCCTCCCCGGGACCTGCCCCAACGGCGGTCTCCTGCGGTCGGCTGTGGTCTCAACCCTCCGGAGAGGACTTTAGATCATCACGTCGTCGACGACCTGCTGCGCCACGTCGCGCAGCTTGCGGTTGGCGTGCTGCGACCGGTCCCGCAGCAGGGCGAAGGCGGCGTCGGCGTCGACCCGGTGCTGGGCCATGAGGACTCCCTTGGCCTGCTCGATGAGGGCTCGGCTGGCCATCGCCGTGCGCAGCTGCTCGGCGAGGCTGGCGGTGCGGTCGTAAAGCTGGGCATTGGCCAGCGCGATGGAGGCCTGGGCGCAGAACAGCGAGACCAGCGCGTCGTCGAGGGCGTCGAAGCCGTCGTGCGACGAGCTGTAGAGGTTGAGGGAGCCGATCGAGGTGTCGCGGACGACGAGCGGGGCCGCGAGGTAGGAGCGGATGCCGACCTCACGGGCGCTGGCTGCGAAGTCCGGCCAGCGCTGGTCGGCCTCCTCGAGGTCGACGCGGTTGACGCGCCGGTGGCGAGCGGCATCGAGGCACGGGCCCTCGTCGGCGGCGTACTGCCGGGCGTCGACGGTGAGGGTGAGCTCGTCGGTCGCCGCGGCGGTGACCGGTTGGGTCCCCCGGATCAGCGTCACGCCCGCGGCTGTGCACCCGGGCACGGCGGTCACGGCGAGCTCCGCGACCCGCTGCAGCGTGGCGTGGAGCGGCTCGCTGTCCAGCAGCATCTCGGAGAGCTCGACCAGCGCGGCCGCCAGCTCCTCGGGCTGCTCCTCGGTGCGCTCCCTCAGGGCGTCCACGAGCTCGCTGGTGGCGTCGCTGGGGCTCCGGTCGGTCGTCGTCACCGTGTCACCCCCCGTCGGGTCGACTCTCACGGCGTGAGGATACTGGGCGGTAACACTCTGGAGCAGGGAGCAGTCGTGGCGCGTGAGTTCCGCAAGGTCGGGGTCGTCGGTCTGGGCACGATGGGTGCGGGCATCGCCGAGGTGCTGGCCCGCTCCGGCGTCGAGGTCGTGGGCGTCGAGCACGACGACGCCGGCGTCATCCGCGCCCAGGGTCACCTGCAGAGCTCGACGGCCCGGGCGGTGAAGCGCGGCAAGCTCACCGAGGCCGACGTCGAGGCGCTGCTCGGCCGGATCAGCACGGGCACCGACCTGACCGCGCTCAAGGACTGCGAGCTCGTCGTCGAGGCGGTCCCGGAGCACATGGACCTCAAGAAGGAGCTCTTCGCCCGGCTCGACGAGCTGCTCGGCGAGGACGCGGTGCTCGCCACCAACACCTCCGCGCTGTCGGTGACCGAGCTCGCCACCTCGACCAACCGGCCCTCCAAGGTCGTCGGGCTGCACTGGTTCAACCCCGCTCCCGTCATGGAGCTCGTCGAGGTCGTCCGCACCGTCGTCACCGACCCCTCCGTCGTCGAGGACGTCGAGGCCCTCGTGGCCGCCGCCGGCAAGACCGGCGTCACCGCCGGCGACCGCGCCGGCTTCATCGCCAACGCGCTGCTGTTCGGCTACCTCAACAACGCCGTCCGGATGTATGAGTCGCGCTACGCGACCCGCGAGGACATCGACGCCGCCATGCGGTTCGGCTGCGGCCACCCGATGGGCCCGCTCGCGCTGCTCGACCTCATCGGCCTCGACAGCGCCTACGAGATCCTCGAGACGATGTACCGGCAGTCGCGCGACCACCTGCACGCCCCCGCGCCGCTGCTCAAGCAGTACGTCACCGCCGGCCTGCTCGGCCGCAAGAGCGGGCGCGGCTTCTACACCTACGAGGCCGCCGACTCGCCCGTCGTCGTCGCCGACGCCGAGACCCCCGGTGGCGCGGCCACCGGTGCCGCGCCGCGCGAGGTCCGCACGATCGGCGTGATCGGCACCGGCACGATGGCCAGCGGCATCGTCGAGGTCTGCGCGAAGAGCGGCTACGACGTCGTCTTCCGGGCCCGCGGTGAGGACAAGGTCGCCGCCGTCCGCAAGAAGATCGAGTCCTCGCTCGACAAGGCCGTCCAGCGCGGCAAGCTGTCCGAGGACGCCCGTGGTGCGGCGCTCGGGCGCATCACCGGCACGACCGAGCTCGACGACCTGCGCGACTGCGACCTCGTCATCGAGGCCGTCGTCGAGGACCTCGCGATCAAGAAGGCGCTGTTCGGCGCACTCGACGACGTCCTCAAGCCCGGCGCGATCCTCGCGACCACCACCTCGTCGCTGCCGGTCATCGAGTGCGCGACCGCGACCAGCCGTCCGCAGGACGTCGTCGGCATGCACTGGTTCAACCCCGCCACCGTCATGAAGCTCGTCGAGATCGTGCCGACGGTGACCACCGCCCCCGACGTCGTCGCGACGATCCGCGAGGTGTGCGCCGCCACCGGCAAGCACCCGGTGCTCTGCGGCGACCGCGCCGGCTTCATCGTCAACGCGCTGCTGTTCCCCTACCTCAACGACGCGGTGAAGATGCTCGAGGCGCACTACGCGACCATCGACGACATCGACTTCGCGATGACCAAGGGCTGCGGCCACCCGATGGGCCCGTTCGCGCTGATGGACGTGGTCGGACTCGACGTGACGCTGGCGATCCAGAAGACCCTCTACGGCGAGTTCCGCGAGCCGGGCTACGCGCCCGCGCCGATGCTCGAGCACCTCGTGAAGGCCGGCTACCTCGGGCGCAAGACTGGCCGCGGCTTCCGCGACTACGCCAAGAGCTAGTGCCCCGCGGCTCGCGGCGCTCCCAGCAGCGCTGCCGGGCGATGCAGGAGCTGCGCAGCGGCGACCCCGTCGTCGGCCTGCCCGCCGGCGAGCGGGTCGAGGACGGCTGGGTCGTGCGGTCGCTCTCGGGTGCGGCGACGGACAAGACCTACCGCTGCCCGGGCTGCGACCACGAGGTCGCTGCCCGCACACCGCACGTCGTCGCCTGGCCGGAGGGGCAGCCCGACCTGCGTCGGCACTGGCACACCCCCTGCTGGGCCGCGCGCGACCGGCGCCGGCCCCGTTAGGGTCCGGGGCGTGGGACAACGCCCGCTGCCGCGCAGCTACGAGGAGACCGCATGACGTCGTTCGACCTGACCGGGCGCACCGCGCTCGTCACCGGGGCCTCGCGCGGCATCGGGCGCGCGCTCGCCCTGGGTCTGGCCCATGCGGGCGCCGACGTCGCCGTCTCGGCCCGCGACGAGGCCCTTCTCGAGTCGCTCGCCAAGGAGATCGGCGTGCTCGGCCGCCGCGCGGTCGTGCTGCCCGCCGACGTGACCGACGCCGACGCCTGTCGTCGGCTCATCGCCGACGCGGTGGAGGGGCTGGGCCAGCTCGACGTGCTCGTCAACAACGCGGGCGGTTCGTCGTTCTTCGGGCCGGTGTCGGACCTGCGCTTCTCCGGCTGGGAGAAGACGATGCGGCTCAACGTCGACTCGATCGTCCACCTGTCGCAGGCTGCGGGCGCCCACATGACCGCGCGGGGGAAGGGCTCGGTCGTCAACGTCGCCTCCGTCGCGGGGCTCGGCGGCACACCGATGATGGCGGCCTACGGCGCGTCGAAGGCGGCGGTCATCTCGCTCACCCGGACGCTGTCGTTCGAGTGGGGGCCGTCGGGGGTGCGGGTCAACGCGCTGTGCCCCGGCTGGACCCGCACCGACCTCAACCGCGACCTGTGGGGCGGGCCTGACGCGGGCGCGAGCTGGGTGGAGCGGCAAGGCCTGCAGCGCTGGGCCGAGGTCGAGGAGATGGTGGGGCCGACGGTCTTCCTCGCGAGCGACGCGTCGTCCTACGTCACCGGCCAGTGCCTGGTCGTCGACGGCGGGCAGACGGCCGGATGAGCGCCGTCGAGCTGGTCTCGCGCGAGGTCGGCAGCGGCCGGCCGCTGGTGCTGCTGCACGCCTTCCCGCTGTCGTCGGCGATGTGGCTCGCACAGCGCGAGCACCTGTCGTCGCTGGCCCGGGTCGTCACGCCGGACCTGCGCGGGTTCGGCGGCTCGCCACTGGGCTTCGACGAGCCGTCCCTCGACCGCAGCGCCGACGACGTCGTGGCGCTGCTCGACCGGCTCGGCCTCGACCGGGTCGTGCTCGGTGGGCTGTCGATGGGCGGCTACATCGCGATGGCGCTGCTGCGCTCCTACCCGGAGCGGGTCGAGGCGCTCGTGCTCGCCGACACCAAGGCGACGGCCGACCCCGAGGCAGCCCGGGCCAACCGGCTGCGGATCGCCGACGCCGTGGTCGCTGACGGCACGGGCGTGCTCGTCGAGGAGGTGCTGCCGAAGCTGCTCGGCGCGACCTCGGTGACGTCACGCCCGCACGTCGTCGGCCGGGTCAAGGGACTGGTCCAGTCGGCGCCGCCGCCGGCCGTCGCCTGGGCCCAGCGGGCGATGGCCGCGCGCCCGGACTCTCTCGACGTGCTGCGTTCCGCCGACGTGCCCGCGCTGGTCGTCGTCGGTGACGAGGACGAGCTGTCCAGCGCCGAGGACGCGCAGGCGATGGTCGACGCGCTGCCGCAGGGCCGGCTCGCCGTGCTGCCCGGCTCGGGTCACCTGACCGCCGTCGAGGTGCCGGACACCTTCAACCTCGCGGTCTCCCGCTTCCTCGCCGACCTCTGACCCGAGCGCCCCGCCCGCCCCGTGATCAACAGGTGGTCTGCACGCGACACACCGGCGTGTCGCGTGCAGATCCCCTGATGATCTGGCAGGTGGCAGGTGGCAGGTGGCACGCTGGGCGCGCTGGCGGCGTACCTGCTAGTGGTCGTCCTGGCGGGGCGCGACGACCTGCTGCAGCACCAGCTGCACCGCGGCGGCGATCGGGATCGCCAGTAGCGCCCCGAGCACGCCGAGCAACGAGCCGCCGATGAGCACGGCCACCACGGTCGCCGCGGGGGAGACGTCGACGGACCGCTTCATGATGCGCGGGTAGAGGACGTAGTTCTCGACCTGCTGGTAGACGAGGTAGTAGACGAGGGCGATGAGTCCGACCTCGACGGAGACGAAGAAGGCCACCAGCGTCACGACGGCTGCGCCGATGGTGGCGCCGATCAGCGGGACGAGGTCGGTGACGGCCACGACCATGGCCAGCGCCACCGGATAAGGGATCCCGAAGGCCATGCAGAAGACGAACGTCGTGACGCCCGCGATGGCACCGATCGTCAGCGCGCCGGCGACATAACCTCCTACCCGGCTGAGGATCTCGTCGGTGAGCAGACCGACGCGGGCGCGACGCGAACGCGGCACCATGCGGTAGGCGCTCTGCTTTATCGACGGCAGGGACGACAGGAAGTAGAGCGTGAGGATCAGGACCGTCAGCGCGCTGAAGAACGCGCTGAAGACGACCTTGCCGACGCCGACGACACCGCCGAACACGCTGGGCGCGAGCTTCTCCGGGTTCTTCGCGAGGTCCTTGGCCTTCTCGAGGAAGCCGTACTGCTCGTTGAGGTCCGCGATGCGGCGGTTGTCCTGCAGGTCCTGGACGTAGCCCGGGACGGCCTCGCGGAACTGCCCCGCCTGGTCGACGATCGGGGGCACGATCGCGGCGAAGAAGGCCGTGAAGAAGACGAGCACTCCCGCAAGCACGATGCCCACCGCGCGTCCGCGGGCGATCCCGCGGCGCTCGAAGAACTCGACCGTGGGGTTGAGGCCGATCGCGAGGAACCCGCTGACCAGCAGCAGGATGAGCACGGAGCGCACCGTGACGAGCGCCTGCACGAGGCCGTAAGCCAGCGCCACGCCGAGCGACGCCGTGAAGGCGACGCGGAAGGGGGAGCGACGCGACATCGGGCGGCCGGGCTCACCGAAGGGCTTCTCGTCGCTGACCTGCGCCTCGATCCGGCGTACGGCGGTGTCGAGCAGCGGGTCGTCGGGGGCAACGACCGCGGCCGCCTCGGTCGCCCCGGTGGCGGCGCGCACGGAGGCGTCACGGGCCTGCTCCGCGGACGCCTTCGCGTCGACCGCCCCGGCCTCGGCGGACCGGGCCTCGCGGGCTGCGTCCTGCGCGTCCCCGACCGCCTCGTCGGGTGCGTGCTCGTCGCTCACGCGGGACCGGGCGGCCCGGGCGGGGCCGACAGCGGGCCGACAGCGGCGGCGACGGTGTCGCGCAGGCTCTGCAGCTGCGCCGAGATCGCGTCACGCTGACGGGACAGCTCCTCGACCTGGCGGCGGGCCTCGGCCGTCATCGCCGCGGCCTCGTCGCGCGCGGCCTCCCGCACCCGGGTCGCCTCCGCGAGGGTCTGTGAGCGGGCCTGCTCGAACTCCTCCTGTGCCTGCGCGCGGGCCTGCTCGCGGGCGGCCTCGCCCTCCGCGACCAGCCGGTCACGGGTGGCCTCTCCGTCGGCGATCGCCGCAGCGCGGGCCGCGTCGCCCTCCTCCCGGGCGGCGATGGCGTCGCGACCGGCACGCGCGCGGACCTGCTCGGCGTCCTGCTGCGCCTCGAGCCGGGCCTCGTCGGCGGTGCGCAGCGCCTGCTCGAGCTCGGTCTCGCGGTGCGACAGCGCGGCCCGCTGGACGGCGGTCTCGTCGGCCGCGCGGTCCCTGGCGACGGTGAGCAGGACCTCCACCTCCTTGGCTGCGGACTCGCGCAGGGCGGCGGCGTCGGCGGCCGCGGAGGACCGCATCTCGGCAGCCTCCTCCTCGGCCAGCCGCAGCATCTGCGCCAACCGCTCGCCGAGCAGGCTGGCCGGCTCGGGCTGCCCGGAGGCGCGCCGCTCGGCGTCGGCGACCTGGGCCTGGACCGCCGCCAACTGCTGCTCGAGGACGGCCAGCCGCTCGCCGTCGGCCGCGTGGCGGGCGTCGGCATCGGACAGCGCCACCTCGACGCGGTCGAGGTAGTCGTCGACCTGCCGGCGGTCGTAGCCCCGCCGGACCACGTCGAAGCCGGTGGGTGCGCTGTCGTCGTGCAGGGGGACGACCTCGGTGTCGGGGGTCTCCTCGCGGCTCATGCCGCCATCCTCCCCCATGACAGCCCGCGTGACGCGCAGGTCAGACGTCGCGGAAGCGGTTGATGGCCTGCAGGTGCTGCGCACGGAAGTCGGCAGCCTCGGGGGAGACGCCCAGGCCCTCCTCCGGCGCGAGGCACAGGACGCCGACCTTGCCCTGGTGCAGGTTCTTGTGCACGTCGTACGCAGCCTGGCCGGTGTCCTCGAGCGCGTAGGTCTTCGACAGCGTCGGGTGGATCTTGCCCTTCGCGATGAGGCGGTTGGCCTCCCACGACTCGCGGTAGTTGGCGAAGTGCGACGACACGATCCGCTTGAGGTTCATCCAGAGGTAGCGGTTGTCGTACTGGTGCATGTAGCCGCTGGTCGAGGCGCAGGTCGTGATGACGCCGCCCTTGCGCGTGACGTAGACCGAGGCGCCGAAGGTCTCGCGGCCCGGGTGCTCGAAGACGATGTCGATGTCCTCGCCGCCGGTCAGCTCGCGGATCTTCTTGCCGAAGCGCTGCCACTCCTTCGGGTCCTGGTTGTGCTCGTCCTTCCAGAACCGGTAGTCCTCGGCGCTGCGGTCGATGATCATCTCGGCGCCCATCCGCCGGCAGATCTCCGCCTTCTCCGGCGAGCTCACGACGCAGATGGGCTGGCCGCCGCCGTTGAGGACGTACTGCGTGGCGTAGGAGCCGAGGCCGCCCGAGGCGCCCCAGACCAAGACGTTGTCGCCCTGCTTCATCTGGCCGGCGTTCTTGCTGACGAGCTGGCGGTAGGCGGTGGAGTTGACGAGGCCGGGAGCCGCCGCCTCCTCCCAGGTGAGGTGGGCGGGCTTGGGCATCAGCTGGTTGGCCTTGACCAGAGCCAGCTCGGCCAGGCCGCCGAAGTTGGTCTCGAAGCCCCAGATCCGCTGCTGCGGGTCCATCATCGAGTCGTCGTGGCCCTGGTGGTCCTCGAGCTCGACCGACAGGCAGTGCGCGACGACGACGTCGCCGGCCTTCCACTTGGTGACTCCCGGGCCGACCGCGAGCACGACGCCGGACAGGTCGGAGCCCACCACGTGGTAGGGCAGGTCGTGGCGCTTGGTGAGCGCAGAGAGCTTGCCGTAGCGCTCGAGGAAGCCGAAGGTCGAGACCGGCTCGAAGATCGAGGTCCAGACGGTGTTGAAGTTCACCGAGGACGCCATCACGGCGACGATCGCCTCACCGGGGCCGAGCTCCGGGGTCGCGACCGTGTCGACGTGCAGGCTCTTGCGCGGGTCCTTGTCACGGGTCGCGACGCCCTCGAACATCCCCTGCTCGTCCTTGCGGACGACAACGCCGCGGTAGGACTCGGGGACGGACAGGCCGGCGACCGCGGTGGGGTCGCCGGACTGGATGGCGTCGAGGATCTCCTGCACGGCGGGGCCTTCCGGTCGGGTGATGCGTCCGACGGAAGCCTACCGAGCGGTAACCAGGCGCCCGAGCAGGGCCTCGCGCTCGCGCCGCTGGCGCCGTAGCTGCAGCCCGGCCGCGCCCGACGCCAACGCGGCGACGACCAGGACGAAGGCAGGGGCAGGTACGACGGGAGCGCGGGCGCTCATCGCGAGCTCGGTCTGCTCGTCGGCGCGCGGTCCGGCCTGCAGCGCGAGCGCCAGGTCGACCTGCTCCTGCTGGTCCTCCTGCGCGCCGGACTGCACCTGCGGGTTGGCCTGCGGCTGGGTCTGCACCTGCGGCTGCACGACCTGCGCCGGCGGGGGCGGCGGGGGGACAGCGGCCGGCGGTGGCAGCAGCCCGACGACCGGGGGTGCGGCGACGGCGACGACGGGTGGCACGAGCGGCGCGACGGGCGGGACGCACCGGACGTTGGCGAGCACCTCGGTGAGCGTCACCCCGGCCAGCCGCACCTCGACGTTTGCGGCGTAGTCGCCGGGCTCGACGTCGGCGCAGCTGTAGGTGATCGGCAGCGCGACGGTCTGCTGACTGCGTAGGTCAACGGGCGACACGCGGCTCGCGACCTGCGCGACGACCCTGCTGCCGGAGCTCTCGACGACGTCGAGGTCGACCAGCTCGCGCTTCGCACCGGCCAGCCGCTCGAGGGTGGGGGTCAGGTCGACGGCCCGGCGGCAGACGGCGGGGCCGCCGGGACGGCCGGAGATGCTGGGTGCGCAGGCCTGGCCAGGGGGCTGCATGGCACCGGTGGCGACCGCGAGCTGGGTCATGTCCGCCGCGCGCGGGGCGTTGTCGACGTCGTCGACGCCGAGGCCGACGACGTGCACGCCGGCGCGGGAGTAGGCGGTGGCGACGCTCTCGACGTCGACGGAGCAGTCGGGCTTGAGCGGCGTGCCCGCGGGCCGCAGGAAGTTGGTGTCGGTCACCATCAGCACGACCGGCACCGAGCCGCGTCGGAAGTCGGCAGCCTGGCCCCCGACGACGGGCGGGGCGGTCCGCCGCTCCTCGGTGACGAACCGGTCAGGGTCGGCGACGGTGAGCTTGCACTCGGCCGGCAGCAGGTCGGCAGCCGTCTCGCCCCGGCCGTCGAGCGCCTGCTCGAGGGCGATGAGCTGGGCCTCGAGCCCGAAGCCGTCCGCGACGAGGGTGCCGAGCCCGGCCGTGAACGCCCGGGTGTTCGGGCCGACGCCGACGACGCGGCGATAGACGACGCTGGACTCGCCGCCCTTGAACTCCCCGAGGCCCACCGAGAGGTCGAGGCCGCGCGCGCGCAGCCCCGCGACGAGGCCCTCGAGGTCTCGACGCACGGTGTCGAGGTCGTCGGCCATCGACTCGCTGGTGTCGAGGAGCACGTAGAGGTCGAGCGGGGTGAGCCGGCGAGGCGTGGTGAGCGCGTGCGGGACGGTGACGCTCTGTCCGACCTCGAGCTCGACGACGTCGCGGTCCGGGGCGACGACGGCCTCGCCCAGCGGTGACAGCGCGTCGAGCTGCGAGCCACCGATGACCGGGGGCAGCTGCGGCGGGATCGCGGCCGCGGGACCCACGTAGCGCAGCAGGCTGGTCGCCGTGCGCGCGTGGAAGGTCGGTGTCGGCGAGCGGTCGGTCGTCACGGCGAGCGAGGGCGCGGACACCGGGGGCGACACGTCGGTCACGCTCTGGATGACGCCTCGGCGCACGGAGTAGACCGCGGCCGTCGGCCGGCCGGACTCGCCGGCACGGGTCGAGACCGCGAACGCGCCGGTGCCCGGCACGAAGGACGCCACCGCGTCCACGGTGCCGGGTGCACGGACCTGGTCGAAGGTGGCGCCCTCGTCGACGCTCGTCAGCGACACGGGCCCGCCGTCCTGGGCGCTGGTCCGCGAGAACGCCAGCAGCACCAGGAGGCCGGCGCCGTCCCCAGCGCTCGCCGACAGCACGTCAGCGGCGATGGCGGTGACGTCCCAGTCCAGGTCGCGCTGCTGCTCCTCGCTGGGAGCCTTGCCGCGGAAGGTCCGGCCGCCGTCGGTGGACGCGCGCAGGACGCCGTCGCTCACGGCCCACAGCCGGTTGGGCGCGATCGGGTGGCCGGCCAGCAGGTCGATGCCGCGGGTGCTGCCCTCGAGGTCAGCAGGGTCGATCCGCGCCTCCCAGGTGACGCCGCCGTCGACGGAGGCCCAGAGGCCGCCCGTGGCAGCGGGAGTGACCGGGTCCGACCCTGGCAGGCCCGGCAGCGGGGGGAGGGTCGGCACGGGCACCGGCAGTGGCGAGCCGCCCGGCTCCGGCTCGCCGGGGACGACGCGCACGCCGAGGAAAAGGAACTCCGGGTTGGTGGCCGCGACGAGCAGGTCCGTGGGTGCGCCGACCGGCGGCAGGCCCTCAGAGCGGTCGCGGAAGGGCTCGACGCCACCGTCGACGCTGACCAGGACGCGCGGACCGCCGTTGCCGTCGCGCAGCAGCAGCACGAGGCGGTCGTGGGCCCGCGGGTCGAGCGGCGCCACCAGCTCCACGACCTCTGAGGTCGCGACCGCGAGAGTGTCCTCCTCGCTGGGCACGTCGGGCAGCGCGTAGACCTCGCGCCAGGTGCAGCCGCCGTCGTCGGTGCGCTCGACGCTGGTGCCGTTCGTGGCGTAGCGGGTCGCGGGGCGCGACGCGTGGACGGCGAAGTTGGTGACTGCCTGGCCGCGACCGGCGGGGCGAGTGGTGAAGGCGGGCGAGCGGACCGCCTCCCAGTCGCCGACCCGGGTGACCGCCGAGCGGTCCGCGCACCGGGTCGGGGGCAGCGCGTCGGCGCCCGACGCCGTGGGGGTCAGCGGCCCGACGACCGCGAGGCACAGCAGCGCTCCGGCAGCCATCCTCCAGCGACCGGCCCAGCGGCTGCTCATGGTCCTCATCCTGTCACCGGTGCGAGCGCCCGCCGCTCGCTCAGGTCGTCACCGAGCGGGCGGTGAAGACGTTGCGCAGCAGCGGGCGGCCGAGCTCCTCGCTGTGCAGGAACGTCGACGCCCACACCAGCTGCAGCCGCCCGGTCGGGTCGGTGTCGACCGACGTGGCCACTGACGGCGGCTCGGCGCCGGCCGGCGTCACCGGGTCGTGGTCGGCGAAGGAGTACCAGGCGGGCCGCGTGCCAGGGGTGAACAGCGCCGTCATGACCTGCCAGGCCGCGCCGTCGCTTGCCTGGCGGTAGACCGCGGCCGCGACCCGGCCCCTCGAGGAGACCGCGAAGGACGCGCCGCTGTGGGCGCCCGGCAGCAATTGGAGGTCCTGGGTGATCACGCGGCCCTTGACCAGGCGGGTCAGCCTCAGGCCGGACAGCACGAAGGGCGTGCCGTCGGGGCCGACCTCGGCGCTCGCCACCGCCCCGCTGCCGCGACGGTCCACGGCCGCGAGCGCCCGGGGCGCGCCGAAGGTGCCGGCGCCGTCGCGGCTCGTGGCGAGCACGACCTGCTCGCCGACGGCGCAGGCCGCGTGGAAGGCACGGGTGGTCGGGCGCGGGTCGGCCGCGACGTCGCAGCTGCCGTCGAGCGCCGGGCCGGCGGTCCAGGTGGCACCCGCGTCGGCGGAGTGGAAGGTGGCGGTGCTGCCGTCCAGCGCCGGCACCGCCAGGGCCGCCTGCAGGCCGTTGGTCGCGACCGAGGGCGTGCCGGTCGCGCCCGCGGCGACCGGCACGAGCGCGGGCAGCTGCTCGACGAGACGGCCCTTGCCGGTGGCGGTCACGCGCTTGACGAGCACGCTTGCGGCGTAGGTCTCGGCGACGAGGGTCAGCGGCCCGGCCGAGGCCAGGTCGCGTCCGAGGCCCTGCGGCACCAGGCCGTCGAGGCCGCGGGTCACGGTGTCGAGGTTGCGCCAGGTGAGGCCGTCGTCGTCGGAGGTCCAGGCCCAGGCGGCGGTGCGGGTCGCGGTGCGGGCGCGCTGGTCGACGCCGACGACGGTCTGCGCGTCCTCCTTGCGAGCCACGGCGAAGCGGTTGCCGAAGCCGTCGACCGACACCAGGGGGTCGGTGCCCCCGGGGGTGATCCGGCCCTGGAGCTCGGGCGTGACCATGACCTCGAGGTCCATCCGCGGCGCCCCGGACGGCGTGTTGCGCGGGTTGTGGGCGCCGGCCGGCACCGCGACGCACACGCCGAAGCCGGCGGTCGCCGCGAGGGCGACCGCCAGCAGGCGGCGGCGGGAGGTCACGGTGCCTGTCGTCCGGGCGTCAGCCCAGCGGGCCCGTGTAGCGCAGGATGTCGATGCCGCGCTGGTAGTCGATGTTGTAGACGATCTCGTTGGTGCGCCAGTAGGCGGCCGAGGTCGCGCCGGCGGCGGGCACGAACCAGCCCACCTCCTTGATCTTGCCGGTCTTCTTCGCGACGGTCAGGAAGCGGGTGCCGGCCTCGTAGGAGCCGAGCGCCAGGACGCCACCGTCCTTCCAGGTCGGGTGGGTCTCGAACCAGTGCGGTGAGCAGCCGAAGGCACCCACGGCCGGGTTGCCGTCGACGTACACGCCGTTCTTGAACTCGTACTTGTCGACCGTCTTGAACTTCTTGGTCTTCTTCCAGTTCAGGGTGTCGACGACGTTGAAGGTCGCGGAGTCCTCGGTGCAGAACTGCGCGCCGGTGAGGACGGTCTCGCCGCCGACGAGCGCCCAGCGGTCCTTGGCCTTGCGCGGCCACTTGTTGGAGTGGACGAACTCGGTCTCGTCACCGACGGCGAGGAGCTTGGGCTTGGTGGGGTTGGCGTTGAAGTCGAGCAGCATCGTCGGACGGGTGCTCGTGAGCACCAGGCCGGGCGCGACCTCGGAGACGTCGTGCGGGCTCTTGCCGGGCATCCCGGTGCGCCAGTCGCCGATCTCCTTGGGCTGGTCGGGCCGCCGGAGGTCGATGATGTGGCCGTCGCTGGAGATGACGTACTTGCAGTCCAGGATGCAACTCGCGGTGTGGCCGCCGAGCCCGTCGACGGTCGCGATCTCGCGGGGGTTCTCCAGCGACTGGATGTCCCAGACGTGCAGGACGTCGCCGGGCAGCTCCTCGCTGAAGATCATGATGCGGCCGTTGGTGGCCACGTCCTCGTTCTCGAACTTGAAGCCGAACGGCACGGGCGTGCCGATCAGCGTCGGGGCCACGGGGTCGCTGATGTCGTAGATGGAGAACGACTTCCAGGACGTGACGAGCAGGTAGTCCTTGCCTTCGCGCTTGAAAAGGTTGGCGCCGGTCGCGGTGCCGACCTCGAACGGGACCAGGCCGACGTACTCGACGTTGGGACTCGTGAACCCGCCGACGAGCGGCACGGTCGGCCCGGCCTGGGCGGTCATCAGCACGCCGGGGACGAGCCCGCCGAGCAGGGCCATGGTCATGGCGATCAGGGGCAGACGACGCATCACAGGGGCTCCGGGTCGGACGGGGGCGAGGACGTTGCGACCTACTTCGCCCCGCCGCCGCGGGTTCCTGCCCGACCGTGTGACGAGTTTGCCCAGCGAAGCACCCGGACCGTCACGAACAGGACACAGGGGTACGTCGAGGACGCTCCCGCTGGAGGACGTCCCGTGCTAGTGGCCCATGCCGTCGGGCCCGGGCTCGACGAGCTCGACCAGCACGCCGCCGGAGCTCTTCGGGTGGATGAAGTTGACGCGCGAGCCCGCGGTGCCGGTGCGCGGCTCGTCGTACAGCAGTCGCATGCCCTGCTCGCGCAGGTGGGCGGAGGCCGCGTCGAGGTCCTCGACGCGGTAGGCCATCTGCTGGATGCCGGGGCCGCTCTTGGCGAGGAAGCGCCCGATCGTCGTGTCGGGGTCGAGGGGGGCGAGCAGCTGGATGAAGCTGCCGGAGTCGCCCACGGCCATCATCGCCTCGCGCACGCCCTGCTCGGCGTTGACCTCGGTGTGCACGCAGGTCATGCCGTAGGCCTTCTCGTAGAGCGCGATGGCCTCGTCGAGGTCGGCGACGGCGATCCCGACGTGGTCGATGGCTGTGATGCGCACGACAGGCTCCCGGTGTTCCAGCGGTGAGTGGGTCGGACCTATCGTTGCAGGGCTGTTCCCGCTGGCACGCTCACCCCTACGCAGGAGGTCCCCTCGTGGCCCGCACCGACAACCCGTCCGTCATCGTCGCGGGCGCCCGCACCCCGATCGGCAAGCTGTCGGGGGCGCTCAAGGACTTCACCGCCATGGACCTCGGCGGCATCGCCATCAAGGGCGCCCTGGAGAAGGCCGGCGTCAGCGGCGACCAGGTCGACTACGTGATCATGGGCCAGGTGCTGCAGGCCGGCCAGGGCCAGATGACCGCGCGCCAGGCCGCGGTCAAGGGCGGCATCCCGATGAGCGTCCCGTCGCTCACCATCAACAAGGTCTGCCTGTCCGGCCTCGACGCGATCGCGCTCGCCGACCAGCTCATCCGTGCGGGCGAGTTCGAGGTCGTCGTCGCCGGTGGCATGGAGTCGATGACCCAGGCGCCGTACCTCCTGCCGAAGGCCCGCGGCGGCTACCGCTACGGCAACGCCGAGATCCTCGACGTGACCTTCCACGACGGGCTGTTCGACGCCTTCGACCGCGTTCCGATGGGCGAGGCCACCGAGGGCACGGCGAAGAACTTCGCCCCGCAGACCCGCGAGGAGCAGGACGAGTTCGCCGCGCGCTCCCACGAGCTCGCCGCCGCCGCCATCAAGGACGGCCGCTTCGCCGAGGAGATCGTCCCGGTGTCGATCCCGCAGCGCAAGGGCGACCCGATCCTCGTCACCGAGGACGAGGGCGTGCGCCCGGGCACGACCGCCGAGTCGCTCGGCGCCCTCAAGCCGGCCTTCGTGAAGGACGGCACCCTCACTGCCGGCAACGCCTCGCAGATCTCCGACGGCGCGGCCGCCGTGGTGGTCATGAGCAAGGCCAAGGCGGAGTCGCTCGGCCTCACCTGGCTCGCCGAGATCGGCGCCCACGGCGTCGTCGCCGGCCCGGACAACTCCCTGCAGGAGCAGCCCGCCAACGCCATCCGCGCGGCGGTCGCCAAGCAGGGCGTGTCGGTGGAGGACATCGACCTGTTCGAGCTCAACGAGGCCTTCGCCGCGGTCGGCATCGCCTCGACCCGCGCGCTCGGCGTCGACGCCGACAAGGTCAACGTCAACGGTGGCGCCATCGCGCTCGGCCACCCGATCGGTGCCTCCGGCGCCCGCGTCGTGCTCCACCTCGCCCACGAGCTCAAGCGCCGCGGTGGCGGCCTCGGTGCGGCCGCGCTGTGCGGTGGCGGCGGTCAGGGCGACGCGCTGCTCCTCACCGTCCCGAAGAGCTGAGTCCTGGCCCGCGCCTCCCGGGGGACCCCAGACGTCCCCGACCTCGTCGCTCGCGCCGAGGCCGGTGAGGCGCGTGCCGTCGCCCGGCTGATCAGCCTCGTCGAGGACGCCTCGCCCGCCCTGCGCGAGGTCATGCGACTGCTCGCACCGAAGGGCCGCGCCGCGCGCGTGGTCGGGCTCACCGGCTCGCCCGGCGTCGGCAAGAGCACGTCCACCAACGCGCTCGTCGCGGCGTACCGCCGGCGTGGCCTGAAGGTCGGGGTGCTCGCGGTCGACCCCTCCTCGCCCTTCTCCGGCGGCGCGCTGCTCGGTGACCGGGTGCGGATGCAGGACCACGCGACCGACGACGGCGTCTTCATCCGCTCGATGGCCTCGCGCGGACACCTCGGCGGGCTGTCGTGGTCGACGCCCCAGGCCCTGCGGGTCCTGTCGGCCGCGGGCTGCGACGTCGTGCTCGTCGAGACCGTCGGGGTTGGACAGGCCGAGGTGGAGGTCGCCGCGCTCGCCGACACGACGCTGGTGCTGCTCGCCCCCGGGATGGGCGACGGCATCCAGGCCGCCAAGGCCGGCATCCTCGAGGTCGCCGACGTCTTCGTCGTCAACAAGGCCGACCGCGAGGGCGCGGACACCGTCGTGCGGGACCTGCGCAACATGCTCTCGCTCGGCGACCGCCGTGCCGACGGCGGCTGGAAGGTGCCGATCGTCAAGACGGTCGCGGCCAAGGGCGAGGGCGCCGACGAGGTCGTCGAGGCGATCGAGCAGCACGGCGCCTGGCTCGCCGCGACCGGGCAGCTCGAGCAGCGCAGGGTCGCGCGGGCGTGCGACGAGGTCGAGGCGATCGCGCTCACCTCGCTACGCGTCGACCTGCGCTCCGGCCCTGCGCTGACCGCCCTGGCCGAGCGGGTCGTCGCCGGGGTGCTCGACCCCTACGCCGCTGCCGACGAGCTGGTGGCGTCGCGGTGAGCGCCCGGGCGTCTCTGGTCGACGAGCTCGGGCTCGCCCCGCACCCGGAGGGCGGCTACTACCGCGAGACCTGGCGGGTGCCCTCGTCGGTGACGACCGCTGCCGGCGAGCGGTCGCTCGCAACCGCCATCCTGTTCCTGCTCGAGCCGGGGCAGTCCTCGCGCTGGCACCGGGTGCGCTCCGGCGAGCTGTGGCTGTGGCAGGGCGGTGGCCCGCTGGTGCTGTCGCTCGGCGGGCTCGGCGCGTCGCCGTCGCTCGCCTCCGAGGTGGTGGTCGGGCCGGACCCGTCCGCCGGGCACGCGTTGCAGCACCTGGTCGCCCCCTCCGAGTGGCAGGCCGCACGACCGGCAGGTACGACGTACTCCCTGGTGGCCTGCGTCGTGTCACCGGGCTTCGACTTCGACGACTTCGAGCTGGAGGAAACCCTGTGAAGGCCTTGCGTGCAGTGGCACTGCTGGAGTCGCTGTCGTTCGCGGTGCTGCTCGTCTGCAGCGTCCTCAAGCGGACGACGGACACCGACCTCGTGCCGGTGATGGGGCCGCTGCACGGCGTGCTCTTCCTGGCGCTGGTCGTGCTGGTCCTGGAGGCCCGCGGCCGGATCGGCTGGTCGTGGCGGTTCACCGCGTTGATGCTCACGGTCGGCTCCCCGGGCGCCCACTTCGCCGTCCACGCCACCCCCGACCCGGTCCGCGCCACCGCCTGACCGCCTGCCCGCCTGACCGCTGTCTCGGGTCACAGTGGTCGCTCTGGTGACCCCTCCTGACCGAGACGCGGGTGGCCCCGGCGGACGCCCGCTGTCTCGGGTCAGCGTGGTCGCTCTGGTGACCCCTCCTGACCGAGACGCGCCCAGCCGCCGCCCCCGCAGCAGGGGGGGGTGGCCCGAACGGCACAAAGACCTTGCTCCGCAGGGACGTTCAGAATGCACGCGAGGCTTGCGAACCCCCCGCGTTGTGAGGGTCAGACCGGCCGACGAGGGCCGGTCGCCCCTCTCACAAGGAGCTCCCTTGAAGCGCATCCCCGCTCTCAGCGTCGCCGCTGCCGCTGCCGCTGCCGCTGCCGCTGCCGGCGCCGTCGCCGTCCTCGCCGCCCCGGGTGCCAACGCGGCCGGCTCGATCTGCGTCGACGGCAGTGTCACGGTGCAGGACACGACCGTCCCGGTCGCGCAGTGCGTCGACACCCCCTGATCGCAGGGACTCCCGCGCGCGGCTGACCACACGGCACCACCACAGCGGTCGCTCGCACACTCACCCAGCGGCACCGTTCGGACCCCTCGTCCGACGGTGCCGCTGGCGTGTGCGGCCCAGCCCTGCGGTCGGGACGAAGGTCCCGATGCGCTTCGGCCGTGTTGCGCCTACAGTCCGAAGGACCCTCTCGGACCTGGAGCGCAGATGGCGTCGTCGCGGCTCGCGGACCAGCGGCGACGTGCCGAGGCGCTGTGGCGGGCCCGCTTCTCCGGAGGCGGTGCCACCGAGCGCGTTCCCGTCGAGGTCGCCGAGCAGGTCCGTGACTCCTGGGACCGCTCGAGCACGTCCGCGAGCGTGCACCTGGCCGCCGCGCCCGTCGACGAGACGACCGACCCGGTGCAGCTGTGGCGCGACAGCCCGCTGCGTCCGGCGATCGAGGCCGTCGAGGACGAGCTGGTCGAGCTCGCCGAGGACCGCGGCTTCGTCGCGGCCGTCATGGACGACGCCGGCCGGCTGGTCTGGACCGCCGGCGGTCGCCACATGCGCCGCCGCGCGGAGGGCGTCAACTTCGCGCCGGGCGGTCGCTGGGACGAGGCCAGCGTCGGCACCAACGCGCTCGCGCTGGCGCTCGACACCGGCAAGCCGGCACAGGTCTTCAGCGCGGAGCACTACGCCGAGATGGTGCACGGCTGGTGCTGCTTCGCCGCGCCGCTGCGCGACCCCGCGACCGGCCGGTCGCTCGGCGTCCTCGACCTGTCCAGCACCTGGGACCGCGCGCACCCGATGGCCCTCGCGGCGGTGCGCGCGCTGGCGATGGCGGCCCAGGCGGTCCTCGACGCGGGCGCCCGCGAGACGGTCGCGGCCGCGCCCCGGCCGTGGCAGGTCCAGCTGCTCGGCACCCCCGACCTCCAGCGTGGCGGCATCGTGCTGCCCGTCGCACTGCGGCAGGCCGAGGTGCTCGCCCTGCTCGCCCTGCACCCCGAGGGCCTGACCCCGGAGCAGCTGCACGACAAGCTGCACGGTGAGGACGCGGTCTCGCTCGTCACCACCAAGGCCGACGTCTCCCACCTGCGCGCGCTGCTCGACGGGGGCATCGCGCGCCGCCGCTACCGCCTCGAGGTCGACGCCTCCGTCGACGTCGTCGAGCTGCTCGACGCGGTCCGCAGCGGTGACGCCCTGCGCGTGGCCGGCCTCTACCGCGGCCCGCTGCTGCCCACGAGCGAGGCTCCGGGAGTGCGGGAGTGGCGCGACGTCGTCGACGTGGCCGTGCGCGACAGCGTCCTGCGCACCGGCGACGCCGACGCCCTGCTGCGCCTTGCCGATGCCCTGCCCTACGACCTCGAGGTGCAGCAGGCCGCGGCGGCGGCGGTGCCGGTCGGTGACCCGCGCACCGGCTGGGCGCAGGCCCGGCTGCAGCGGGCCGAGCGCAGCTGAGCGGCGCCGCCGACGGGTCGTGAGCCGGCGGCCGCGTCGCGGCGTACGCCTCGGCCCAACCCCCTTCCAACCATGGCGGCGCAGTGTGGCGACGGTCACGCCGCACAGGGGCGGCGTGCGGTCGAAGAGGAGCACGCAGTGGTCTACGCGCAGCCCGGCACAGAAGGTGCGATCGCGTCGTTCGACGCCCGCTACGACAACTTCATCGACGGCGACTGGGTGGCGCCGGCGGGGGGCGAGTACTTCGAGAACGTCACGCCGGTCACCGGCAAGGTCTTCTGCGACGTCGCCCGGTCGCAGGCCGTCGACGTCGACAAGGCGCTCGACGCGGCACACCGCGCGGCACCGGCCTGGGGGCGGACGTCGACGACCGCCCGCGCGCGGATCCTCGAGCAGATCGCGGACCGCATGGAGGCCAGCCTCGAGAAGCTGGCCGTCCTCGAGTGCTGGGAGAACGGCAAGGCCGTGCGCGAGACCCTCGCCGCCGACCTGCCGCTCGCGATCGACCACTTCCGCTACTTCGCGGCGGCGATCCGGACGCAGGAGGGCACGTCCAGCCAGATCGACAACGAGACCGTGGCGTACCACTTCCACGAGCCGCTCGGCGTCGTCGGCCAGATCATCCCGTGGAACTTCCCGATCCTCATGGCGGTCTGGAAGCTCGCGCCCGCGCTCGCGGCCGGCAACTGCGTCGTCCTCAAGCCGGCCGAGCAGACGCCCGTCAGCATCCTCGAGGTCGTCAAGCTCATCGCCGACCTGCTCCCGCCGGGCGTCCTCAACGTCGTCAACGGCTTCGGCGTCGAAGCCGGCAAGCCGCTCGCGTCGTCGTCGAAGATCGCGAAGATCGCCTTCACCGGCGAGACGACGACCGGGCGGCTGATCATGCAGTACGCCAGCGGCAACATCATCCCGGTCACCCTCGAGCTCGGCGGCAAGAGCCCCAACGTCTTCTTCGCCGACGTCATGGAGCAGGAGGACGACTTCCTCGACAAGGCGCTCGAGGGCTTCACGATGTTCGCCCTCAACCAGGGCGAGATCTGCACCTGCCCGTCGCGCGCCCTCATCGCCGAGTCGATCTACGACGAGTTCATCGAGAAGGCCATCGAGCGTGTCTCGCGCATCAAGGTCGGCAACCCGCTCGACCCGACGGTGATGATCGGCGCGCAGGCCAGCAACGACCAGCTCGAGAAGATCCTGTCCTACCTCGACATCGGCAAGGCCGAGGGAGCCGACCTGCTCATCGGCGGCGACCGTCGTGTCGAGCCCGGTCTCGAGGGCGGCTACTACGTGCAGCCCACGGTCTTCCGCGGCAAGAACGACATGCGCATCTTCCAGGAGGAGATCTTCGGCCCGGTCCTCGCCGTCACGACCTTCTCCGACGAGGCCGACGCGCTCGCCATCGCCAACCAGACGCTCTACGGCCTCGGCTCCGGCGTGTGGACCCGCGACCAGGGGACGGCCTACCGGATGGGCCGCGGCATCCAGGCCGGTCGCGTCTGGACCAACTGCTACCACCTCTACCCCGCGCACGCGGCCTTCGGTGGCTACAAGCAGTCCGGCATCGGCCGCGAGAACCACAAGATGATGCTCGACCACTACCAGCAGACCAAGAACATGCTGGTGTCCTACGACCCGAAGCCCATGGGCTTCTTCTAACCCCGTACGCCGCAGGCGGCCGGCTCCTCGTGGGCCGGCCGCCTCGCGCCGGGAGAGGTGTCCCCGCATGGAGCGCGTCACGATCACGCCGGCGGCGTCGGAGCTGCTGGCGCGCCTGAAGGCCCGCCACGGCGAGCTGATGTTCCACCAGAGCGGCGGCTGCTGCGACGGCTCCTCGCCGATGTGCTACCCGAAGGGCGACTTCATCACGGGGCCGTCCGACGTGCTGCTCGGTGAGGTCGACGGGTGCGAGTTCTGGATGTCGGCGTCGCAGTTCGCCTACTGGTCGCACACCCACCTCACCGTCGACGTCGTACCCGGGCGGGGGAGCGGCTTCTCCGTCGAGTCGCCCGACGGCGTGCGCTTCCTCATCCGGTCGCGGCTGTTCACCGACGACGAGGCCGACGCGCTCGTCCCCGTGACCCCCGGCACCTGACCCGTCCCGCCACCCCCGCCCGCCCTTGCGTCATAAGTCTTGAGCCTGGCGTCTCCTGAGCTGCTCTGACGCTAGGCAGCTCGGGGCACGTCGCGGGGAGGCGGTGGGCGGAAGCGACCGGGCACGGTTGCTGTTGGATGGAGGCATGCAGCGCAGACCGACCGACCTGTCCATCGCCGGTGCCGTGGACCTCTCGTCCCTGCGTCAGCCGGCGACACCCGCGGCCCCCGCCTCCACCAGCCACCACGTCATCGACGTCACCGAGGCGACCTTCGAGGAGCAGGTGCTGCGCCGGTCGCTGACCGTGCCCGTGCTCGTCGACTTCTGGGCGTCGTGGTGCGGTCCGTGCAAGCAGCTCTCGCCGATCCTCGAGAAGCTCGCCGAGGCCGACGCCGGGAAGTGGGTCCTCGCCAAGATCGACGTCGACGCCAACCAGGGCATCGCCGGTCAGCTGCAGATCCAGTCGATCCCCACGGTGCTGCTCGCGATCGGCGGCCGGCTCGTCCAGGGCTTCCAGGGCGCGATGCCCGAGCGCGAGGTCCGGATGTTCCTCGACCAGGTGCTGGAGGCCGCTGCCCAGGCCGGCCTGCCCGGCCCCGGTGGCGAGGCGCCCGCAGAGGACGCGCCCGTCCCGGCAGACCCCGACCTGGTCGCGGCCGAGGACGCCCTCGCGACCGGCGACTACGCGGCGGCGATCACGGCGTACGACGCCCTGCTCGCGCGCAAGCCGGCCGACCCGGAGGCCGTGGCGGGCAGGGCCTTCGCGGTGCTGCTCGACCGCTCCGGCGGCGTCGACCCGGCCACCGCGCTCGCGGCCGCGCAGGCCGCACCCGATGACCTCGCGGCGCAGACCACCGCCGCCGACGTCGAGGTGCTCAGCGGTGACGTGCAGGCCGCGATCGACCGGCTCGTCGGGCTGGTCCGGCGGGTCGCTGGTGACGAGCGCGAGACCGCCCGCACCCACCTGCTGAGCATCCTCGACGCGCTCGACAACGACGACCCGATGGTGCTCGCCGGTCGTCGCTCCCTGGCCAACGCGCTGTTCTGAGCCTCAGCTCGAGGGGCCCGGGCTCGCGAGCCAGACGGTGCCGAGCGGCGGCACCCGCAGGGTCGCGGACGCCGGCTGGCCGTGCCACGAGTCGGCCGAGGCCTGCACGGACCCGAGGTTGCCGACACCGCTTCCGGCGTAGGTCTCCGCGTCGGTGTTGAGGACCTCGGTCCATGCGCCGTCCCAGGGCAGGCCGATGCGGTACCCCTCGTGGGGGATCCCTGCGAAGTTGCTGACGCACGCGACCGCCGAACCGTCGGACCCGAAGCGCAGGAACGAGAAGACGTTGCCGCTCGCGTCGTTGGCGTCGATCCACGAGAAGCCCGCTGCGTCGGTGTCCATCGACCACAGGGCGGGGGTCGCGCGGTAGACCGCGTTGAGGTCCTTGACGAGCAGCGCGACGCCGCGGTGGTCGGGCAGGTCCATGAGCCACCAGTCGAGCGAGCGGTCCTCGCTCCACTCCGACTCCTGGGCGAACTCCGAGCCCATGAACAGCAGCTGCTTGCCCGGGTGGGCCCACATGAAGGCGAGGTAGCCGCGCACGCCGGCGAGCTGCTGCCAGCGGTCGCCCGGCATCTTGCGCAGCAGCGAGCCCTTGCCGTGCACGACCTCGTCGTGGCTGATCGGCAGCACGAAGTTCTCGGAGTAGGCGTAGACCATCGAGAAGGTCATCTGGTGGTGGTGGTAGCCGCGGTAGAGCGGCTCGCGCTCGACGTAGTCGAGCGAGTCGTGCATCCACCCCATGTTCCACTTCAGGCCGAAGCCGAGGCCGCCCAGGTGGGTCGGGCGGGTGACGCCCGGCCAGGACGTCGACTCCTCCGCGATCGTCACCGCGCCCGGCACGTGCTTGTAGACCACGGCGTTCATCTCCTGCAGGAACGCCACCGCCTCGAGGTTCTCGCGGCCGCCGAACTCGTTGGGCAGCCACTGGCCCTCCTCGCGGGAGTAGTCCAGGTAGAGCATCGAAGCGACCGCGTCGACCCGCAGCCCGTCGATGTGGAACTCCTCGAGCCAGTAGAGGGCGTTGGCGACGAGGAAGTTGCGGACCTCGTTGCGGCCGAAGTCGAAGACGTAGGTGCCCCAGTCCATCTGCTCGCCGCGCCGCGGGTCCGCGTGCTCGTAGAGCGGGGTGCCGTCGAAGCGCGCGAGCGCCCACTCGTCCTTGGGGAAGTGCGCGGGCACCCAGTCGACGATGACGCCGATGTCCGCGCGGTGCAGGGCGTCGACGAGGTAGCGGAAGTCGTCCGGGTCGCCGAAGCGCGACGTGGGCGCGTAGTAGCCGGTGACCTGGTAGCCCCAGGAGCCGCCGAAGGGGTGCTCCGCGACGGGCAGCAGCTCGACGTGGGTGTAGCCGAGCCAGGTCACGTAGTCGACGAGCTCGTCGGCGAGCTGGCGGTAGGACAGCCCCTGCCGCCACGACCCGAGGTGCACCTCGTAGGTGCTCATCGGTGCGGCGTGCGGCTGCACGTCGGCGCGACGCGCCATCCACTCGCCGTCGGTCCAGGTGTAGTCGGAGTCGTCGACGATCGACGCGGTCCGAGGAGGGACCTCGGTGCGTCGCGCCATCGGGTCGCTCTTGTCGCGCCAGGTCGAGTCCGCTCCGAGCACGGCGTACTTGTAGTGCGTGCCCTCGCCGAGTCCTGGGACGAACAGCTCCCAGACGCCGCTGCTGCCCAGTGACCGCATGGGGTGCGACGAGCCGTCCCAGCCGTTGAAGTCGCCGACGACGCGCACGCCGCGGGCGTTGGGCGCCCACACCGCGAAGCTCACGCCGGTGACCGGTCCGAGCCGGCGGACGTGGCTGCCGAGCACCGTCCAGAGCTGCTCGTGGCGACCCTCGCCGATGAGGTGGAGGTCGACCTCGCCGAGGGTCGGCAGGAAGCGGTAGGGGTCGTCGGCCGGGTAGGCCGTGCCGTGGTAGGTCACCTCGAGGCGGTAGTCGGTGACCTCTGCGAGGTCGAGCCGGGCTTCCCAGATGCCGGCGTGCACGGGGGTCATGGCGGTCCGCTGCTCGCCCAGGAGGACGGCGACGGACTCGGCCTGCGGACGCAGGGCGCGTACGACGACACCGCCCGGCACAGGGTGCGCTCCGAGCACGCCGTGCGGGTCGTGGTGCGCACCACCGGCGACGCGCTCGAGCTCCTCGTGGGACACCCCCCCGGTGACCAGTGCGGGCGCGGCCTTCTTGGCAGCGCGCTTGCGGGGAGCCTTCACCGGGGGAGCAGCCGGAGCAGTCTCTGGCGCGGGAGCGGTGAGGTCGATGACGGTCTCGGGCGCGGCCTTGCGCGGCGCGCGCTTGCGGGGCGTCGGGGTCTCGGTCATGCGGCGCTCACGCGGTCGCCCCGACGAGGCGCTCGATGGAGTACAGCGGGACCTGCAGCCAGGTCGGCCGGTTCTGCGCCTCGTAGACCACTTCGTAGACCGCCTTGTCCAGCTCGAAGGCCCGCAAGAGGGCCTGGTCGTCACGGGGGTCGGCGCCTGCCGCGCGGGCGTAGCCGTCGCAGTAGGCCGCCCTGTTGCGGTCTGCCCACTCCTGGGCGCGGTACGCCAGCTGGGGGACCTCGTCACCATGGTGCGTGCGGTCGGCCAGCAGGTGGCGGGCCGCGTAGTCGAAGGAGCGAAGCATCCCCGCCACGTCGCGCAGCGGTGACATCAGCGCCGTCCGTTCGGCCAGCGGGCGGGCGGGTTCGCCCTCGAAGTCGAGCAGCACCCAGCCGTCCTGCGTGCGCAAGACCTGGCCGAGGTGCAGGTCGCCGTGGACCCGCTGGACCGCCACCGGCTCGGTGCGCTCCGCGACCACGTCGTAGGCGCGGCGCAGGTCGTCGGCGAAGGGCGCCAGCTCGGGGACGACGAGCAGTGCGGCGTCGAGGCGCTCGTGCAGCTGCTGCGCGGTTGCCGCCGACTCGGCGGGGCCAGCGACGGAGGCGGGCAGCACGCGGGCCATGAGCGCGTGGACCTCGGCGGTGGCGACGCCGAGACGCTCTGCCTCGCCCGCGAAGTCACCGCCGACCTCGTCGGCGTGCAGGTCGCCCTCGGCGAGCAGGTCGCGCACGCTCGCCGTCGCGGTCGCCCAGCCCTCGGTCGCGCCGAGCAGGAAGACCTGCAGCAGGCCGAGCGTGGTGACGGTGCCGTCGAGGGTGGTGTCGAGCCAGGCGAGCGGTCGCGCGACGTGGGGGCTTCCCGCGTCGGCGAGCGCCTTGGTCACCTCGATGTCGGGGTTGGCACCGGGCTGGAGGCGGCGGAAGAGCTTGAGGATGTAGCGGTCGCCGTAGACGACGGAGGTGTTGCTCTGCTCGCCGGTGAGCACCCGCGGGACCAGCGTCGTGTCGAGCTCGGCGTCGGAGACGAAGTCCAGTGCGTCGACGGTCGACCCGCCGGCGAGCGCCTCGAGCAGGGCGGTCGCAGCGACCGGGTCGTGGATCGCGTCGTAGAGCACGTCGCCGTGGACCTCGCCGACGACCACGTGCTGCAGCCGCTCCTCGACCTCGCCGCGGCGCCGGCCGAGCAGCAGCTGGTAGCGCTCGCTGCCGCCGCTGGGGGAGTCGACCCGCAGGACGAGGTGGTCCACCCGGGGCTCGGTGAGCAGCGAGGTGCTCCGCTCGACGGACACGCCCGCGACGACGGTGCCCTTGGCGCCGTACCAGCGCTGGGTCGGCAGCCAGTCGGCCAGCAGGTCCTCGAGAGTGGCGGTCATTCCGGGGCCTCCAGCCCGAACCACAGGAAGGCGTGGCCCGGTAGCGACAGCAGGTAGGGGAGCTCGCCCACCTTGGGGAAGGGGACCTGTCCTGACAGCTCACGAAGGACGCAGCCCTCGAAGCGGGACAGGTCGAGCTCGACCGGCTGCGGGAAGCGCGACAGGTTGTTGACGCACACCACCCGGTCGTCGCCGAACTCGCGGACGTAGGCGAGTACCGACGGGTTGGTGCCCCCGAGCTCCTCGTAGCTGCCGAGGCCGAAGACGGGGTGCTGCTTGCGGATCTCGAGCATCCGCCGGGTCCAGTTGAGCAGCGAGCTCGACGACCGCATCTGGGCCTCGACGTTGAGGGCCTGGTAGCCGTAGACGGGGTCGAGGATGAGCGGGAGGTACATCCGCTGCGGGTCTGCGGTGGAGAAGCCCGCGTTGCGGTCGGCGTTCCACTGCATCGGGGTGCGCACGCCGTCGCGGTCACCGAGGTAGATGTTGTCGCCCATCCCGATCTCGTCGCCGTAGTAGAGGACGGGTGAGCCGGGCAGCGAGAGCAGCAGCCCGGTGAACAGCTCGATCTGGTCGCGGCTGTTCTCCAGCAGCGGCGCGAGGCGGCGCGCGATGCCGACGTTGGACTTCATGCGCGGGTCCTTGGCGTACTCCGCGTACATGTAGTCGCGCTCGTCGTCGGTGACCATCTCGAGGGTCAGCTCGTCGTGGTTGCGCAGGAAGATGCCCCACTGGCAGCTGTCGGGGATCGGCGGGGTGTTGGCGAGGATCTCCGAGATCGGGTAGCGCGACTCGCGGCGCACGGCCATGAACAGCCGGGGCATCAGCGGGAAGTGGAAGGCCATCTGGCACTCGTCACCGTCGTCGCCGAAGTAGTCGACGACGTCCTGCGGCCACTGGTTGGCCTCGCAGAGCATCACCCGGTCGGGGTAGAGCGCGTCGACCTCCTTGCGGACCCGCTTGAGGAAGTCGTGGGTCTCCGGGAGGTTCTCGCCGTTGGTGCCCTCGCGCTCGAACAGGTAGGGGACGGCGTCGAGCCGGAAGCCGTCGATGCCGAGGTCGAGCCAGAACTTCAGGACCTCGATCATCTCGGCCT
Organism: Mycobacteriales bacterium; assembly: GCA_030697205.1. Lineage (NCBI taxonomy): Bacteria > Bacillati > Actinomycetota > Actinomycetes > Mycobacteriales > Mycobacteriales bacterium. The sequence goes on along the minus strand of JAUYQP010000015.1, from coordinate 27,364 downwards.
GCACGGCCGGGTTGTCGTAGTTGAGGTCGGGTTGGTGGCTGAAGAAGCGGTGCCAGTAGTACTGGCCGCGGACCTCGTCGAAGGTCCAGTTGGACCGCTCGGTGTCGACGAAGATGATGCGCGCCTCGGAGTAGGGCTCGTCGGTGTCGGACCAGACGTAGTAGTCGCCGTAGGGGCCGGTGGGGTCCGACCTCGAGGCCTGGAACCACGGGTGCGCGTCGCTCGAGTGGTTCATGACGAGGTCGGCGATGATGCGCATCCCCCGCTTGTGGGCCTCGTCGACCAGCGTCACGAAGTCGCCGAGGTCGCCGAACTCCGGTAGCACGGTGAGGAAGTCGCTGATGTCGTAGCCGCCGTCGCGCAGGGGCGACTGGTAGATCGGCAGCAGCCAGATGCAGTCGATGCCGAGCCACTTCAGGTAGTCGAGCTTGCCGATCAGGCCGTTGATGTCGCCGGTGCCGTCGCCGTTGCTGTCGGCGAAGCCGCGGATGAGCACCTCGTAGAAGACCGCCCGCTTGAACCACAGCGGGTCGCGCGACTCCTCCAGGCTGACCAGCTCGCCGTGCTCGAGGGTCACCGCTGCACCACCAGGACGTGCGCGGGCTCGACGAAGGGGTCGAGCCGGACGTAGTTGTCCGCGCCCCAGGTGAAGACCGCGCCGGTCACCTCGTCCTTCACCCTGACGCTGTCGCTCCACTCGAGGCCGAGGGCGGGCATGTCCAGGTGCACCATGGTCTCGCGGGCTCCGTGCGGGTCGAGGTTGACGACGGTGAGGACGATGTCGTCACCGGTGCGCTTGCTCCAGGCGAGGACGTCGGGGGAGTCGGTCGTGTGGAAGACGAGGTTGCGGATCCAGTGGGTCGCGGGGTGCTGGCGGCGCACCCGGTTGAGCATCGTGAGGTAGGGCGCGAGGCTGCTGCCCGACTCCTCCGCAGCGGCCCAGTCACGCGGCCGGTACTGGTACTTCTCGGAGTCGAGGTACTCCTCGGAGCCCGGCCGGACCGCGACGTGCTCGAAGAGCTCGTAGCCGGCGTAGACGCCGTACGTCGGTGCGAGCAGGGCCGCGAGCACCGCGCGGACCTTGAAGACCGGCGGGCCGCCGTACTGCAGCGACGCGTGCAGGATGTCGGGGGTGTTGACGAAGAAGTTGGGTCGCATGTGGTCCGACGCCTCGACCAGCTCGAGGGCGTAGTCCTGCAGCTCCTGCTTGCCGGTGCGCCAGGTGAAGTAGGTGTAGGACTGCGTGAACCCGATGCGGGCCAGCTCGTGCATCATCGCCGGCCGCGTGAAGGCCTCGGCGAGGAAGAGCACGTCGGGGTCGGTGGCTTTCACCTGCTCGATCAGCCACTCCCAGAAGTCCAGCGGCTTGGTGTGGGGGTTGTCGACGCGGAAGATGCGCACCCCGTGGTCGGTCCAGTGGCGCACGACCCGCAGCACCTCGGCGTAGAGCCCTGCCGGGTCGTTGTCGAAGTTCACCGGGTAGATGTCCTGGTACTTCTTCGGGGGGTTCTCGGCGTAGGCGATCGAGCCGTCGGCGCGGGTGGTGAACCACTCCGGGTGCTCCGTGGCCCACGGGTGGTCGGGGGCGCACTGCAGTGCGAGGTCGAGCGCCACCTCCATCCCGAGCTCGCGGCTGCGCGCGACGAAGGCGTCGAAGTCCGCGATCGTGCCCAGGTCGGGGTGCACCGCGTCGTGGCCGCCCTCGTCGGAGCCGATCGCCCACGGCGAGCCGGGGTCGTCCGGACCCGGCGTGAGGGTGTTGTTGGGTCCCTTGCGGTTGACCTTGCCGACCGGGTGGATCGGCGGGAGGTAGACGACGTCGAAGCCCATCGCGGCGACCGCCGGCAGCCGCTCCATCGCGGTGCGGAAGGTGCCGGAGCGGGGCGGGTCCAGGGAGGCGCCCTCCGAGCGCGGGAAGAGCTCGTACCAGGCGCCGTAGAGAGCGCGCTGGCGGTCGACCCAGATCGTGCGCGCCTCGTGCTTGGTGACCAGGCGCCGCAACGGGTGCTGCTCGAGCAGCGCGACGAGCGGTTCGTGGGTCGCTGCGGCCATGCGCTCGGCGGGGGTCAGCGAGGGGTCGCGCAGCACCGTCGCGACGCCGGCGACCCTGGCCCGGTCGGCCTTGGGGGCGCCCTTGGCGGCGCGCTCGAACAGCTGCGCGCCCTCCTCGAGCATCAGGTCGACGTCGACCCCGGCCTCGACCTTGAGCGGCGCGTCGTGCCACCACGTCCCGAGCTCGTCGTCCCACGCCTCGACGACGAAGGACCAGCGGCCCTCCTGGTCGAGCAGCAGCGGCACCGACCAGGCGTCGGTCCCGGGCGTGCCGGGGGACATGCGCAGGAAGGACCCCTTCGTCCCGTCGGGTCGGCGCACGGCGACGTTGCACCCGACGGCGTCGTGTCCCTCACGGAAGACCGTCGCGCCGACGGTCACCGTCTCGCCGGTGACCGCGCGCGACGGGTACCGCCCGCAGCTGACTGTCGGGCGTACGTCTGAGATCGCTATGCGTCCTACCACCGTGCCGACCGTACCCAGGTGGTCCAGGTCCGAACGTCGCGGAGCGTCTCGGATGCAACCCGTGGGCCCGGAGGGTTTTGGGCACCGCCGCTCGGGGCTAGGGTCCGTCGGGTGAGAGCACTCCGCAGGTTCACCGTCCGGCTCGCCCTCCCGACCCCGCTCGCGCCCCTGGCCGAGCTGGTCATGAACCTGCGCTGGTCGTGGCACCCGCGCTCGCTCGACCTCTTCGAGTCGGTCGACCCGGCGACCTGGCAGGCCGTCGGGCAGGACCCCGTGCGCCTGCTCGGTGAGGTCGCCCCGGAGCGGCTCGCAGAGCTGGCGACGGACCAGGAGTTCCTCGCCCGGCTGTCCGCCGCCCACGACGACCTGCGCGAGTACATGACCACGCCGCGCTGGTACCAGTCGCTGACCGACGCGCCCGCGTCGATCGCCTACTTCTCACCGGAGTTCGGCATCACCGAGGTGCTGCCGCAGTACTCCGGCGGCCTCGGCATCCTCGCCGGCGACCACCTCAAGGCGGCCTCCGACCTCGGCGTGCCGATCCTCGGCGTCGGCCTGCTCTACCGGGCCGGCTACTTCAAGCAGTCGCTGTCGGCAGAGGGCTGGCAGCAGGAGCGCTACCCACCGCTGGACCCGCACGGCCTGCCCCTGTCGCTGCTCACCGCCGCCGACGGCTCGCCGCTCAAGGTGGCTGTCGGGATGCCCGGTGGTCGGACCCTGCACGCCCAGGTCTGGAAGGCGCAGGTCGGTCGGGTGCCGCTGCTGCTGCTCGACTCCGACGTCGAGGACAACGCCCCCGCCGAGCGCCAGGTCACCGACCGCCTCTACGGAGGCGGCTCCGACCACCGCCTCCACCAGGAGATGCTGCTCGGCATCGGTGGCGTCCGTGCGATCCGCGCCTACACCGCGCTGACCGGCGAGCCCGCCCCCGAGGTCTTCCACACCAACGAGGGCCACGCCGGCTTCCTCGGCGTCGAGCGGGTCCGCGAGCTCGTCGCCCACGGCCTGTCCTACGACGAGGCGAAGGAGGCCGTCCGCGCCGGGACGGTCTTCACCACCCACACCCCCGTGCCGGCCGGCATCGACCGCTTCCCGCGCGAGCTCATCGCCACCTACTTCGGCGGCGACAACGCGGTCGCGGAGGTGCCCGTCGAGCGGATCCTCGAGCTCGGGGCGGAGGAGGACCCGGCGGTCTTCAACATGGCCCACATGGGCCTGCGGATGGCGCAGCGCCGCAACGGCGTCGCGAAGCTGCACGGCGTCGTGTCGCGCGGGATGTTCGCCGACCTGTGGCCGGGCTTCCCCGTCGAGGAGGTGCCGATCAGCTCGGTGACCAACGGCGTGCACGCGCCGACGTGGGTGTCGCGCGAGGTGTTCGAGCTGGGCGAGAAGCACGCCGGCGGTCCCATCACCACCGAGTCCGCGGGCTTCGAGGCGGTGCAGTCCGTCGCCGACTCCGAGGTCTGGCAGACCCGCCGCCTGCTGCGCGCGCGGCTCGTCGACGAGGTCCGCCGACGCCTGCGCGAGTCGTGGCTGCAGCGCGGGTCGACAGCCGCGGAGCTGTCGTGGACCGAGACCGCCTTCGACCCCGACGTCCTGACGATCGGCTTCGCGCGGAGGGTCCCGTCGTACAAGCGACTGACCCTCATGCTCCGTGACCCCGACCGGCTGCGGGCGCTGCTCCTGGACCCCGACCGGCCGATCCAGCTCGTCATCGCGGGCAAGGCGCACCCCGCCGACGACGGAGGCAAGGAGCTCGTCCAGCAGATCGTGCGCTTCGCCGACGGCGCGGACGTGCGGCACCGCATCGCCTTCCTGCCCGACTACGACATCGGGATGGCGCGCTACCTCTACGGCGGCTGCGACGTGTGGCTCAACAACCCGCTGCGCCCGCTCGAGGCCTGCGGCACGTCCGGCATGAAGAGCGCCCTGAACGGCGGCCTCAACCTCTCGATCCGCGACGGCTGGTGGGACGAGATGTACGACGGGGAGAACGGCTGGGCGATCCCCACCGCCGACGGCGTCACCGACCCCGACCGTCGCGACGACATCGAGGCGACGGCGTTCTACGAGCTCGTCGAGAAGCAGGTCCGGGCGCGCTTCTACGACGTCGACGCCGAGGGAGTGCCGCGGCGGTGGGTCGAGATGGTGCGCCACACCCTGCAGTCGCTCGGGCCGAAGGTCCTCGCCTCGCGGATGGTGCGCGACTACGTCAACGAGCTCTACACCCCGGCGGCGCTGGCCTCGCGCGGCCTGGCCGGCAACGGCTTCGCCCCCGCGCGCGAGCTCGCCGCCTGGCGCTCGCGGGTCAGTGCTGCCTGGCCGGCCGTGCGGGTCGCCCACGTCGAGGCGCTCGGTGTCGGTGACGCCCCGCAGGTCGGCACGACGCTGTCGGTGCGCGCGACGGTCGACCTCGGTGGGCTCAGCCCCGACGACGTGCGGGTGCAGGCGGTCTACGGCCGGGTCGACGAGGCCGACGAGCTGCGCTCCCCGACCACGGTCTCGCTGGTGCCGGCCGGGCCCGGTGACGACGGGCTGCTGCGCTTCGAGGGTGACGTGCCGATGGAGCGGGCCGGCGCCTTCGGCTACACCGTCCGCGTCCTGCCCCACCACGACGCGCTGCCCGACGACGCCGACCTCGGGCTGACGGCGACGGCGTGACATGAGCGACCGACGGGTTGGCTGCCTGCTGGTGGCCGACCTCGACGGCGAGGCAGCCGTCGAGCTGCAGGTCGCCGCCGCAGGGCTCCCCCGCGAGGAGGAGCTCGTCGTCGAGCTCGACCACCGGCCGGTCGACGTCGTCGAGCACGCGACCGCCGTCGGCGGACGGCTGCACCTGCTGCGGGCCGGTCCTGGTCGCCTCGCGGTCCGCTACTCCGCTGTCGTGGGACCGGCCGAGCCCGTGCCCGTCGAGCCGCTCGACGCCGCGCTGTTCCTGCGGCCGAGCCGCTACGCCGAGTCCGACCGGCTGGCCGCCGTCGCCGCCGCCGAGTGGGGCAGCCACCCAGCCGGGATGGAGCTCGTGCGCGCCGTCGCGACCTGGGTCGGCGCCCGCACCGTCTACGAGCCCGGCAGCAGCACCGTCACTGACGGTGCCGTCGACACGCTGCTCGCGGGCGAGGGGGTGTGCCGCGACTTCGCCCACCTCGTCGTCGGCCTGCTGCGCGCCCGCGACGTCCCCGCCCGCGTCGTCTCCGCCTACGCCCCCGGCCTGTCGCCCATGGACTTCCACGCGGTTGCCGAGGTGCTGGTCGACGGTGCCTGGCGCCTCGTCGACGCGACCCGCCTCGCGCCCCGGCAGTCCCTGGTCCGCATCGCGACCGGCCGGGACGCAGCCGACACGGCGTTCCTGTCGTCGCACGGCGCGGGGCTGCGTCTCGACACCGTCGAGGTCACCGCCGTCGTCGACGGCGCCCTGCCGCTCGACGACCACCGCTGACCGCGCGGGGCGGCTACGTGCGGGCTACGCGCAGGACGGCGACGGAACGGGCCGTGACATGGATGCGGGCACCGGCGCGGTGGGCGCGGCCACCAAGCGGCTCCTCCGACGCGGTGTCGAGCAGGGTCTCGTAGGAGGTCGCCCAGGGCTCCGCGGGCAGCAGGAAGCGGGTGCCGTGCGAGGCGGCGTTGAGGACCACCAGGAACGAGTCGTCGACGATGCGCTGCCCACGGGCGTCGCGCTCGCGGATGGAGCGTCCGTCGAGGTACATCCCGAGCAGCTGCTGCGACGGGTCGAACCACTCGTGGTCGGTGAGCTCGGTGCCGGCGGAGGTGAACCACGCGACGTCCTTGACGCCGTCGTCACCCACGGGACGCCCGAGGAAGAAGTGGTTCTGCCGGAAGACGGGGTGCCTGCGGCGCAGGTCGACCAGCGCGGCGGTCCAGCGCCGCATCGCCTGCGCGTCGGCGTCGTGCTCCCACGGCATCCACGAGACGGGCGAGTCCTGGCAGTAGGCGTTGTTGTTGCCGGCCTGGGTGCGACGAACCTCGTCGCCCATCGTCAGCATCGGGACGCCGGTCGACAGCAGCAGCGTCGTCAGGAGGTTGCGGGCCTGACGGCGGCGCAGCGTGTTGACGGCCGGGTCGTCGGTCTCGCCCTCGACGCCGCAGTTCCAGGAAAGGTTGTGGGACTCGCCGTCGCGGCCGTCCTCGCCGTTGGCCTCGTTGTGCTTGTGGTCGTAGGACGTGAGGTCGCGCAGGGTGAAGCCGTCGTGGGCGGTCACGAAGTTGATGGAGGCGTAGGGGCGGCGGCCGTCGTCGGCGTAGAGGTCGGAGGAGCCCGAGAGCCGGTAGGCCAGGTCGCGGACGCCGACCTTCGAGCCGCGCCACACGTCGCGGACGGTGTCGCGGTACTTGCCGTTCCACTCGGTCCACAGCGGCGGGAACTCGCCGACCTGGTAGCCGCCCTCGCCGACGTCCCACGGCTCGGCGACGAGCTTGACCTGGCTGATGACCGGGTCCTGCTGGATGACGTCGAAGAAGGCCGAGAGCTTGTCGACGTCGTGGAAGGAGCGGGCCAGTGCGGAGGCGAGGTCGAAGCGGAAGCCGTCGACGTGCATCTCGGTGACCCAGTAGCGCAGCGAGTCCATGATGAGCTGCAGGACGTGGGGTGAGCGGACGTCGAGGGTGTTGCCGCAGCCGGTGTAGTCCCGGTAGTGCGAGCGGTCCGCCTCGAGGCGGTAGTAGGTCGGGTTGTCGAGGCCGCGGAAGGCGAGCGTGGGCCCGCCCTGGTCGCCCTCGGCGGTGTGGTTGTAGACGACGTCGAGCAGGACCTCGATGCCGGCCGCGTGCAGCGCGCGCACCATCGCCTTGAACTCGCGGACCTGCTCGCCGCGGCTGCCGCCGGCGGAGAAGGCCGCGTGCGGCGCGAAGTAGCCGATCGAGTTGTAGCCCCAGTAGTTGCTGAGCCCACGGGCCTGCAGGTGCGGCTCGGAGACGAAGTGGTGCACCGGCATCAGCTCGACCGCCGTCACCCCGAGCGAGACGAGGTGCTCGACAGCGGCGGGGTGGGCGAGACCGGCGTAGGTGCCGCGCAGGTGCTCGGGCACGCCGGGGTGGGAGGCGGTGAAGCCCTTGACGTGGAGCTCGTAGACGACGGTGTCGGGCCAGGGGGTCTGCGGGCGGACGTCGTCGCCCCACGGGAAGGCGTCGTGCACGACCACCGAGCGCGGGACGTAGGGCGCGCTGTCGCGGTGGTCCTGCGTGCCGTCGCGGTCTGGCATCGACCCGCGGGTCTCCGGCACCGACCGGAAGTCGCCCTCGATGGCGCGCGCGTAGGGGTCGAGCAGCAGCTTGCTCGGGTTGTAGCGAAGCCCGCTGCCCGGGTCGAAGGGACCGTCGACGCGGAAGCCGTAGCGCTGCCCCGGCCCGACGTGGGGCAGGTAGCCGTGCCAGACGTGGAAGGTCGTCTCCTCGAGCGGGATGCGCGTCTCGCGGCCGTCGTCGTCGAACAGGCACACGTCGACCGCCTCGGCGCCGTGGCTGAAGACCGCGACGTTGGTGCCCTCGCCGTCCCAGGTCGCACCCAGCGGGGTCGGTCTCCCGGGCCACGCGCGCGGATCCATGCGCGCCATCCTGCCCGACCCGGCAGGAACCGCGCGGTCCCCGACCGGATCACCCGCGGTGCCGGACGCGATCGGCCCCTACGGTCTGCGGTCATGGCGATCGCACCCGACACCAAGGACTGGACATGGGTCGTCGAGACCCGCTGCGACGAGTGCGGGACCGACCCTGCCGGCTTCGCCCGCGAGGACGTGCCGAGGCTGCTGCGCGAGACCGCTGCCCGCTGGGTCGCGTTCCTGCGCGACGGGAGAGCGACGACGGTGCGACCCGACGACCGCACCTGGGCCCCCCTGGAGTACGCCGTCCACGTGCGCGACGTCGTGCGCCTCTACGACGAGCGCCTCCGCCTGATGCTCGAGACCGACAACCCGCTCTACCCGAACTGGGACCAGGACGCCTCCGCGGTCGCGGACCGCTACCTCGAGCAGGACCCGGCCGAGGTCGCCGACGACCTCGAGCGGGAGGCCGAGGTCCTGGCGCGGCGCTTCGCGGCGGTGACCGACTGGGACCGGCCCGGTCGGCGCAGCGACGGGGCGCGCTTCACGGTCGACTCGTTCGCCCGCTACTTCCTGCACGACCCGTTGCACCACCTGCACGACGTCGGGGCGTGACCGGGGGGACGCGCGAGGCGCGACGGCGCTCGACCGGGATGAGGTCGGCCAGAGAGGTGCCCGGGGGCAGGACGAGGGACTGACCGCGCTGCTTGCGCTCGAGCATCGCGTGGACCACCAGCGCGTTGCGCATCAGCGTCGCGAACTCCTCGGGCTCGGTGAGCAGCCAGCCGTGCCGGCCCCGCACGACCTCGGCCGGCAGGTCGCCGACGACGTGGGCCAATGCTCCCGGGGCGATGATGCGGTCGTCGTCGCCCCAGATGAAGAGCACCGGCATGCCTGACGCGACCAGCGCCTTCGCCTGCTCGGCCAGGGACGCGGTGAGGGCGAGGCGCGCGGTGAGGGCCAGTGTCAGCGGCTTGCGCAGGAGGTTGGGCACGAAGTCGCGGGCCATCGCGGGCACGGCGTGCAGCAGGGTGCGCGGGGACAGCTCGCCCAGGGTGCCGGCGGCCCACCCGACCCAGGAGGAGTCGTCGAGCCCGCTGCCTCGTCCCGGGGCTCCGCCGACGGAGTTGACCAGCGTCAGGGACCGCACCCGCTCGGGCCGCTCGACCGCGAGCTGGATGGCGACGCCGCCGCCGAAGGAGTGGCCGGCGACGAACACCGGGTGCTCGACCTCGAGGACGTCGAGCAGCCGCCCGATCCGGTGTCCGTAGGCCGGCAGGTCGAGCCGCCGCAGCGCTGGGCCGTCGGAGCCGCCGAAGCCGGGGAGGGCCGGGGCGATGACCCGGACGCCCGCGCCGACGAGCCGGGTGACGCCGTCGGCGTACGCCCGAGGGGTGAGACCCCAGCCGTGCAGGAAGAGCAGGGGGTCTCCTGACCCGGCTTCCATCACCCGCATCGCGGCGCCGTCGACGTCGACCGTGCGCCAGGTCGGCCGGGTGGTCACGGGTGGCCCGGCCCGGACGCGGTGTGCAGCACGGCGTGGCGGTCGGCGAGCTCGTCGTGGGTCCCGGGCTCAGGGCGGTCGCCGTGCGCGAGCACGAGGTGGCCGAGGAGCTTCTCGTGGTCGGCCATCAGCTGCTCCCACTCGTCGACGAGGCCCTCGGCGGCGATGAGGGCCTCGAGCCGGACGCGCAGCGGGAGCAGCAGCAGCGCGCGCTCGAGGATCCCGACGAGCTCCTCCGACAGCCGGGACCGCGGGTCGTCGTCGAGGTCGGCGAGGTCGCTGAGCTGCATCTCGAGGTCGAGCTCGCCCTGGCTGTCGGTCCACTCGTCCTCGTCGTCGTCGAGCCCACCGAGGGCGAGCAGCTCGTCGGCGGTGTGCTCGGCCTCGACCTGCTCGAGCGACAGCCCGGCCTCGGCGGCGACCCGCGCCTCCTCCTCGAGGTCGATGTGAGCCGGCAGCCCCTCGAAGAACGACGTCTGCCAGTCGTCGAGCAGGTCGCGGACCGCCTCGCAGCGCTCCAGCAGGGTGCCGAGGTCGCCCGGCTGCAGGAGCGCGGCCTGCAGCGCCGCCGCCGCCTCCGGTGGGAGGTCGGTCAGCGGATCTGCGGAGGAGACGGTGTGAACGACACCGCGCGAGTCGCGGAACACAGCCGAACACTAGGGTCCGGGAAGGACCCCTGGAGTAAGGACGGCCAAGACGTGGGCGAGTTCGTGCGGCTCGAGGTGGACGGCGCGGTCGGGACGATCCGGCTGGATCGTCCCAAGATGAACGCGATCAACGCGCAGCTGCGCGCCGAGCTGCAGGAGGTGGCGGAGGAGGCGCGCGGGCGCGACGACGTCCGGGCCGTCGTGCTCTACGGCGGTGAGCGGGTCTTCGCCGCGGGCGCGGACATCAAGGAGATGGAGTCGCTGTCCTATGCCGACATGCTCGGCTGGGGAAAGATGCTGCAGGACGCGCTGCGGGTCGTGGCCACCCTCCCGAAGCCCGTCGTGGCCGCCGTCACGGGCTACGCCCTCGGGGGCGGGTTCGAGCTCGCCCTGACCGCCGACTTCCGGGTGCTGGGGGAGCGCGCCAAGGTCGGCGTCCCCGAGATCACCCTCGGGGTCATCCCCGGCGCAGGCGGGACCCAGCGGCTGCCCCGGCTGGTAGGACCCGCCAAGGCCAAGGACCTCATCTTCAGCGGCCGCCACGTCGCGGCCGACGAGGCGCTCGCGCTGGGCCTGGCCGACCGGGTCGTCCCCGACGGCGAGGTCTACGAGACCGCCCTCGCGATGGCGTCGTCCTACGCCACCGGGCCGGCGGTCGCCCTGCGGTCCGCCAAGCAGGCCATCGACGACGGCCTCGAGGTGGACCTCGACAGCGGCCTGCGCCTGGAGTCCGCGCTGTTTGCGGCGCTGTTCGCCACCGACGACCAGAAGGCCGGGATGCGGTCCTTCGTGGACAACGGGCCCGGCAAGGCGGTCTTCACCGGTCGGTGACGCACGGGCAGTGTGACGAAGGCGACTGCGGCCCCTCGCTTGCAGGAGTTTGCACCCGTGTTCCGGTGGGGGGAGACTCCAGGGCAGAGACCGGTGCATGCCGACGCCACCCGCGCGGCTAGCGTTCCGCCTCGAGAAGTGCGCGCGGGCCCCCGCGCGCCCTTGGTGATGGACAGCCTGACGGAGGACTCGGCAGCGTGAACGTCGTCGTACTGGTGAAGCAGGTGCCTGACACCTGGGCCGAGCGCAAGCTCGACGCGAGCAGCAAGACCCTCGACCGCGCGTCGGTCGACGTCGTCATGAACGAGATCGACGAGTACGCCGTCGAGGAGGCCTTGCGCATCAAGGAGGCCCAGGGCGGCGAGGTCACGATCCTCACCATGGGTCCGGAGCGCGCGGTCGAGACGATCCGCAAGGCGCTGTCGATGGGTGCCGACAAGGCCGTGCACCTGTCCGACGACGCCCTCGCCGGCTCGGACGCCCTGCAGACCTCCGCCGCGATCGCGAAGGTCCTCGAGACCCTCGAGTGGGACCTCGTCATCGCCGGCTCCGAGGCCACCGACTCCCGGATGGCCATCATGGGCGCGCTGCTCGCCGAGCGCACCGGCAAGCCGCAGCTCACCGGTGCCCGCAAGGTCACCGCCGAGGGCGGCAGCGTGAGGATCGAGCGCCAGACGGAGAACGGCTACGCCGTCGTCGAGGCCTCGACCCCCGCGATCGTCTCCGTCGTCGAGAAGATCAACGAGCCGCGCTACCCCTCCTTCAAGGGGATCATGGCCGCCAAGAGCAAGCCCCTCACCACGCTGACGGTGGCCGACGCCGGCATCGACGCGGGCACGGTCGGCCTCGCCACCGCGCCGTCGCAGGTCGTGGAGTTCTCCAACAAGCCGCCGCGCCAGGCCGGTCAGGTCGTCAAGGACGAGGGTGACGGTGGCCTGAAGGTCGCCGAGTTCCTCGCGTCGCAGAAGTTCGTCTGAGAGGTCTGGAAACCATGGCTGAGGTCCTCGTCCTCATCGACCACGTCGATGGCACCCCCAAGAAGGTCAGCTACGAGCTGCTGACGCTGGCCAAGACCCTCGGTGAGCCCTCCGCGGTCGCCCTGGGCGCCGGTGCGGCCACCGCGGCCGCGAAGCTCGGCGCCTACGGCGCGGAGAAGGTCTACGTCGACGAGTCGTCGGACCACGACGACTTCCTCGCGGGCCCGCGAGCCGCCCTGCTCGCCCAGCTCGTCGCCGACAAGAGCCCGCTGGCCGTGCTGCTGCCGAGCACCGCTGACGGCAAGGAGGTCGCGGCCCGGCTGGCCGTCAAGACCGGCAGCGGCCTGATCACCGACGCCGTCGGTGTGACCCCCGAGCTGGTCGCGGAGCAGCCGATCTTCGGCGGCTCGGTCGTCGTGTCCTCCAAGGTCGCGACGGGCACGCCGATCATCACGGTCCGCGCCAACTCCACCGCCCCGGTCGAGTCCGCCGGCGCCGGTGCCATCGAGCAGGTCAGCGTCACCGCGTCGGAGACCGACAAGGCCGCGCGCATCGTCGAGAAGGTCGTCGAGGACAAGGGCGGCCGCCCCGACCTCGGTGACGCCTCCATCGTCGTCTCCGGCGGCCGTGGCCTCGGCGCGGGCGAGAACTTCGCCATCGTCGAGAAGCTCGCCGACACCCTCGGTGCGGCTGTCGGTGCCTCCCGCGCCGCGACCGACGCCGGCTGGTACCCCCACCAGAACCAGGTCGGCCAGACCGGGCGCACCGTGTCGCCGCAGCTCTACATCGCGGTCGGCATCTCCGGTGCGATCCAGCACCGCGCCGGCATGCAGACCTCGAAGACCATCGTGGCCATCAACAAGGACCCCGAGGCCCCGATCTTCGAGCTCGCCGACTACGGCCTGGTCGGCGACCTGTTCACGGTCGTCCCCGCGCTGACCGACGAGATCGTCAAGCGCAAGGGCTAGTCCCCGCCCGCTGTCTGACACGTGCCGGCCCGGCCACCCCCTGTGGGTCGCCGGGCCGTCGCGCGTCCGGGGGTTGCCTCTCCGTCCCGGGCTGATCTTCGCCCTCTTGCGGCTGCTCGAGCGTGCGGAATCGCAAGGAGGCGAAGATCACCGGGGGAGGGGTGGGTGGGGCGGAGGGGCAGGGCGGCGTACGTCGGGATTGGCGCGTCAGCCGGGGAGCGCGTCGTAGGTGACGCCGGTGAGCTCCTCGGAGACCACCCACAGCCGGCGGGCGACGTCGGTGTCCTGGGCCGCCTTCGTCCGACCGACCTTCGTCGGCGTGCCCCGCATCTCGAACGGCCCGTCGGGCCCGTAGTAGTCACCGCCCGAGACGTCGGGTGCGGTGGCGGCGTAGACCGAGGGCAGCGCCCCTGCGGCGTCGGACTGCGCGAGCAGCCGGTTGCCGAGCTTCATGGCCAGCCCGCGCAGGCCGTCGGTGTCCTGCAGGTGCGTCGCGGCGTAGCCCGGGTGCGCAGCCGTGACGACCAGCGGCGAGCCGGCGGCGCGGGCCCGGCGGTCGAGCTCGAGGACGAAGAGCAGGTTGGCGAGCTTGCTCTGCGAGTAGGCCTTCCACGGGCCGTAGGACCGCTCGCCCATGAGGTCGTCGAAGGCGACCTTCCCCGGCTTGTGGGCGCCGCTGGAGACCACGACGACCCGCGGTGCGCGTGCCTCGAGCAGGGTCGGGAGCAGCCGGCCGGTCAGTGCGAAGTGGCCGAGGTGGTTGGTGCCGAGCTGGGCCTCGAAGCCGTCCTCGGTGAGGGTGCGCGGGGTCGCCATGATGCCGGCGTTGTCGACGAGCAGGTCCAGTGACGGGGTGCGCGCAGCGACCTCCTTCGCCGCCGCCTCGATGGACGACAGCGACTGCAGGTCGAGGGTGACGAGCTCGACCTGGGCGCCGGTGACCTCCGCCCGCGCCCGCTGCAGCGCGGCCTCGGCGCGGCCCGCGTCGCGGCAGCCCATGAGGACCCGCGCGCCCTTGCGGGCCAGCTCGACGGTCGTCCAGAAGCCGAGGCCGGAGTTGGCGCCGGTGACGAGCGCGGTGCGCCCGGTGAGGTCGGGGACGTCGGACAGCGACCAGGAGGGCATCCGCAGAGAGTGGCAGTCCCGCGCCGCGGGCGCCACCTCCCTAGACTCGCCCACCGTGACCTGGGACAGGCGTACGACGGATCAGCGGGCCAAGCAGCAGGAGACGGCGGTCCGCACGCAGGTGGTGGATGCGGTCGGGCCGTTCTCGCCGTGGTGGCGCGGCCGGCTCAAGGACCTCGGGCGCACCGCGACCTCGGTCGCGACGTTGCAGGGCGTGCGGTCGCTGCCGGCTGCCGGCGAGCGCGACGTCTGCCCCGACGGCGACCCGGCCGGTGCCGCGGCACTGGTGCTGCAGGCCGGCGAGTCCGGCTTCGCCCTGCACGCCGAGGGCCCGACGCTGCGCAAGGCCCTTGCGGCCCGCCTCGCCCGGCCCGGCAGCTACCGCGCCGTCGTCGAGGCCGACACGCGCCCGACGTCGTTCGTCTGGGCCGGCCTCGCGATGCGCTTCCCGGTCGCGAGCACCCGCCGCGACCTCGACGTCGTCGCCCGGGCGGGAGCCCGCGCGTGGGCGGTGCTCGGGCTGACCGGCGCCGACGTCCTCGTCAGCGCCCTGCCGCTGCTGCCCACCGCGGCGAGCCAGGGCCTGCAGCTCGCCGCCCTCGGGGCGGGTGCGCCTGCCCTGCAGCCCGGTGACGACCCCGACGAGGTGGCGGCCGCGCTGCGGCTCGTCCCCGCGACCGTCCTCGCAGTGCCCGCGGCGGACGCCGAGACGGTCCTCGACGACCTCGACGAGGCAGGCGCGCCCCTGGGGAGCCTCACGACGCTGCTGCTCGTCGGCGCCCCCAGCGACGACGAGCGGGCTGCCGCCGAGGCGGCCCTGCGCCGGGTCGGTGCGGCGTCGGCGAAGGCGCTCGCCGTCCACGTGCCCGACGGCCACCGACTCCTGTGGGCCGAGTGCCGCGAGGGCGGGGCGGCAGCGGGCCTGCACACCTACCCGGACCTCGAGCTCGTCGACGGCGTCGACCCCGACAGCGGCGAGGGCACCGCGACGGCCGGCTGCGAGGTCGTCGTCACCCAGCTCGGGATGCGTGGCAGCGCGCTGCTGCGCTGGCGCACCGGCGACGTTGCCGCGAGCCTCACCGACGCTGCCTGCCCGTCCTGCGGCCGCACCGTCCCCCGCGTCGTCGGCACCCGCCGCCGCGCTCTGGTGCCCGTCCTCGCGCTGCGCAAGGGCACGCAGGCCGTCGACCTGCGGGCTGTCGCCGGCGCGCTCGTCGGCAGCCCCGAGGTCGCCGACTGGCGGGTCGTCGTCGCGCCGAGCACCCGCGACGGGGCCGACGAGCTGCTCGTCCACGTCGCCCCGGCCGCCGGCACCGACGAGGCCGACGTCGCCGTGGCCGTCGCCCGCGACGTCCGCGCCGCCGCCGGGCTGCTGCCGACCCAGGTCGTCGTCGACCCGGTGATGCCGACCGGTGCCGCGCTGACCAGCCGCGTCCTGCTGGGCTGACCCGGCCGGGCCTGCGCCCGACACGTAGGCTCGCCGCGTGGCGTACCTCGACCACGCGGCGTCCACGCCCGTGCTCCCCGAAGCGGTCGCGGCCGTCGTGGCCGCGATGGGCGAGGTCGGCAACGCCTCCTCGCTGCACGCCTCGGGCCGCGCTGCCCGCCGCACGGTCGAGGAGTCGCGCGAGCGGCTCGCCGCCGCGCTGGGTGCCCGGCCGTCGGAAGTCGTCCTCACCGGCGGCGGCACCGAGAGCGACAACCTCGCCGTCAAGGGCATCTGGTGGTCGCGCCACCGCGCCGACCCGCGCCGCACCCGGGTGCTGGCCAGCGCGGTCGAGCACCACGCCGTCCTCGACGCGGTGGAGTGGCTCGTCGCCCACGAGGGCGCCACCGTCACCTGGCTCGAGGTCGACGAGCTCGGCCGGGTCCACCCCGACGTGCTCGCCGCCGCGATCGTGCAGGACCCGTCAGAGGTCGCGCTCGTCACGGTGATGTGGGCCAACAACGAGATCGGCACCGTGCAACACGTCCGCGCCCTCGCCGACGTCGCCCACGAGCACGGCATCCCCTTCCACACCGACGCGGTGCAGGCCGTCGGCCAGCTGCCGGTCGACTTCGCCGCGAGCGGAGTCGACGCCCTCACCATGACCGGCCACAAGCTCGGCGGTCCGCTCGGCATCGGCGCGCTGCTGCTCGGCCGCGACATCGGCTGCACCCCGCTGCTGCACGGCGGTGGTCAGGAGCGCGACGTGCGCTCGGGCACCCTCGGCGTTCCCGGCATCGCCGGGCTCGCCGTCGCGACCGAGATCGCGGTGGCCCGTCAGCCTGAGACCGCGCGGCGCCTCACGGCCCTGCGTGACGACCTCGTCAGCCGGGTCCGTGCGGCCCTGCCCGACGCGGTCCTCAACGGCGACCCCGTCGACCGGCTGCCCGGCAACGCCCACTTCTCCTTCCCCGGCTGCGAGGGCGACTCGCTGCTGCTGCTCCTCGACGCCAAGGGCGTCGAGGTCTCGACCGGCTCTGCCTGCTCGGCCGGCGTCGCGCGCCCCAGCCACGTGCTGCTCGCGACCGGCGCCGCCGAGGACGTCGCCCGCTCGTCCCTGCGCTTCTCGCTCGGCCACACTTCCACCGCCGACGACGTCGACGCGCTGCTCGCCGCGCTGCCTGGCGCGGTCGAGCGCGCGGCGCTCGCCGGGACGTGGGCGCCCCGCCGGTGAGGCTGCTCGCCGCCCTGTCGGGTGGTGTCGACAGCGCCGTCGCCGCGGCGCTCGCGGTCGACGCGGGCCACGACGTCACCGCCGTCCACCTCGCGCTGTCGGAGGCGCCTGGTGAGCTGCGCACCGGCAGCCGCGGCTGCTGCTCCAAGGAGGACGCCCGCGACGCCGCCCGCGTCGCCGACGCGCTCGGGATCCCCTTCTACGTCTGGGACCTCGCCGCCCGCTTCCGCGAGGACGTCGTCGACGACTTCGTCGCGGAGTACGCCGCCGGCCGCACTCCCAACCCTTGCCTGCGCTGCAACGAGCGCATCAAGTTCGCCGCCGTCCTCGACCGCGCCCTCGCGCTCGGCTTCGACGCCGTCGTCACGGGCCACCACGCGCGCCTCGACGACGGCGTCCTGCGCCGCTCCGTCGACGACGCCAAGGACCAGTCCTACGTGCTCGCCGTGCTCACCCCGGCGCAGCTCGCGTCGACCGTCCTTCCGCTCGGTGGCATGACCAAGGACGAGGTACGCCGGATCGCGCGCGAGCGAGGGCTGGGCGTGGCCGACAAGGCCGACTCCCACGACATCTGCTTCATCGCCGACGGCGACACCGCGGGCTTCCTGCGCGAGCGGCTCGGCAGCCAGCCGGGCCCGCTGGTCGACGCCCTGACCGGTGCGGTCGTCGGCAGCCACGACGGGGCCTACGGCTTCACGGTGGGCCAGCGCCGCGGCCTCGCGATCACGGTGCCGGCCCCGGACGGCAGGCCGCGCTACGTGCTGGGCATCGAGCCGGTCAGTCGCACGGTCACGGTCGGGCCGAAGGAGGCGCTGCGGACGTCCGTGCTCCACGCCGACGCACCGCGCTGGACAGGGCCGCCGCACGACCTGCCGCTGCGCTGCGACGCGCAGGTCCGCGCCCACGGCGAGGTCCACGCCGGGGTCGTCACCGGCGACGCCGACCAGTGGGTGGTGACCCTCGACGAGCCGGCTTCGGGCATCGCCCCCGGCCAGGCCGTCGTGCTCTACGCGCCGCACCCCGACGGTGACGTCGTGCTCGGGTCCGCAACGCTCGCCGGACCCCGCTAGGGTCGAGGGCATGGCAGACGACGTGAGCCTCACCGACCTCGAGGTCATCCAGCAGTTCAGCCTCGCGGTCCGCGGCGCGAGTGCCCCGCGCGAGGCGGTCATCCGAGCCCTCGAGAGCGACCTCGCCTTCCTCACCGGCTCCGGCCGCCGCACCGCGAAGCCCGCCGCGACGAAGGCCCCTGCCAAGACGCCGGCGAAGGCGCCCGCGAAGTCCCCCGCCGCGAAGGCGCCGGCCAGGGGCGCCCGCCGGGCGTGACGCCCCCATGGGGCCCCGGCGCCGCCACGGGCATCGGGAGCCTGCCCGGCACCGACCCGCTCGAGGCCGCCCGCGTGGTGCTCGGCGAGCTCGCGGTCCCGCACCTGCCGGAGCTGCCCGCCCGCGGCCCCCACGCCGACCTCGCCGGTCGCGGTCTCGCCCTGCTCGTCGATCTCCACGCCGACCTGCAGCCCAGTGGCTGGCGCTTCGTGCCGCGACCGGGCCGTGACGCGAGGCTCGCCCGCGACCTGCTCGCCCGCGACCTCGACGCGCTGGAGGAGGCCGCCGACGGCGCCCACCCGGCGGTCCTGAAGACCCAGGCCACCGGGCCGTGGACCCTCTCGACGCTGGTCGAGCTGCACCGCGGCGACCGCGCGCTCGCCGACCACGGCGCGATGGCCGACCTGGCCGAGAGCCTCGCGGAGGGGCTGCGCCGCCACCTCGCCGACCTGCGCGCCCGCTTCCCGCAGACCGCGCTCGTCCTGCAGCTCGACGAGCCGTCGCTGCCCGCCGTCCTCGCCGCCCGGATCCCCACCGCCTCGGGCTTCGCGACCCTGCGGGCGCCGGACCGCCAGACCGCGCGCGACCGGCTGCGCACCGTCATCGGCGTCCACGACGGCACTGTCGCCGTGCACTGCTGCGCCCCGTCACCGCCGGTCGAGCTGCTGCTCGAGGCGGGCGCGACGGCACTGTCGCTCGACGCCGCGGTCCTCACCCCGCGCGACGACGACCTGCTCGGCGAGGCTGTCGACCGAGGGGTCCCCGTGCTGCTCGGCCTGGTGCCCGGGACCGACGCCGACCTGTCCGACCTCGATGCGAGACTCGCACCCGTGAAGCGCCTGTGGCACCGGCTCGGACTCGACCCCGCGCTGCTCCCGCAGAGCGTCGTCGTCACCCCGGCGTGCGGGCTCGCGGGCGCCTCGCCGTCGTACTCCCGCTCCGCCCTCGCGGCCTGCACCGAGATGGGTCGCCGGCTCACCGAGGCCCCGGAATGACGTGCCCCGAGTGAGCGAGCTCGTCGACGGCGTCCCGGCCGACGTGCGCGAGCGCGCCGCCCAGATCGCGCAGACGCTGGAGGAGCACGCCTTCCGCTACTACGTGCTGTCCCAGCCGACGGTCTCCGACGTCGAGTACGACGCGCTGGTCCGCGAGCTGACGGCGATCGAGGAGGCGCACCCGTCGCTGCGCACCCCCGACTCGCCGACGCAGCGGGTGATGGAGTCGTTCTCCACCGACTTCGCGCCGGTCGAGCACCTCGAGCGGCTGATGAGCCTCGACAACGTCTTCACCGCCGACGAGCTCGACGCGTGGGCGGGCCGCGCGGCCAAGGAGGTCGGCGACGCCGCGTCGTACCTCTGCGAGCTCAAGATCGACGGCTTGGCGGTCGCGCTGGTCTACCGCGACGGCCGGCTGGTGCGCGCCGCGACCCGCGGCGACGGCCGCACCGGCGAGGACATCACCCCCAACGCCCGCACCCTCGCCTCGGTCCCCGACCGGCTGACCGGCACGGGGGTCCCGCCGCTGCTCGAGGTGCGCGGTGAGGTGTTCCTGCCGACGGCCGAGTTCGCCGAGCTCAACGCGCGCCTAGTCGCCGACGGCAAGGCGCCCTTCGCCAACCCGCGCAACGGCGCGGCCGGGTCACTGAGGCAGAAGGACCCGCGGGTCACCGCGACCCGCCCGCTCGCCCTGACGCTGCACGGCATCGGCGCCCGTGAGGGCTGGGAGCCGGAGTCGCAGTCGGCGGCCTACGAGCAGCTGGCCGAGTGGGGGCTGCCGATCAGCAGCCGCTACGACGTCTTCGCCGACCTCGCCGGCGTCCACGGCTACATCGCGCACTGGGGTGAGCACCGCCACGACGTCGAGCACGACATCGACGGCGTCGTCGTCAAGGTCGACCAGGTCGCGTTGCAGCGCCGGCTCGGCTCGACGTCGAAGGCACCGCGCTGGGCGATCGCCCACAAGTACCCGCCCGAGGAGGTCACGACCCTGCTGCGGGCCATCGAGGTCAACGTCGGTCGCACCGGCCGTGTGACGCCCTTCGCGGTCCTCGAGCCGGTCCACGTCGGTGGCGTGATGGTCGGCATGGCGACCCTGCACAACGCCCAGGAGGTACGCCGCAAGGACGTCCGCCCCGGCGATACCGTCGTCGTGCGCCGGGCCGGCGACGTCATCCCCGAGGTGCTCGCGCCGGTCGTCGCGCTGCGACCGGACCCCGAGCCCGAGCACTGGGTGATGCCGACCCACTGCCCGTCCTGCGGCACCGAGCTGCGGCCGGCGAAGGAAAGCGACGTCGACCTGCGCTGCCCCAACAACCAGACCTGCCCGGCGCAGCTCAAGGAGCGGCTGTTCACCCTCGCGGGGCGGGGCGCGCTCGACCTCGAGGGGCTGGGGGAGAAGGCGGCCGTCGCGCTGCTCACCGACGGCGTGCTGACCGACGAGGGCGGGCTGTTCGACCTCGACGAGTCCGCGCTGCTGTGCACCGCCTTCTTCCGCAACCAGGACGGCTCGCTGACCGCCAACGGCGCCAAGCTGCTGGCCAACCTCGACGTCGCCAAGACCCGCCCGCTGTGGCGCTTCCTCGTCGGGCTGTCGATCCGCCACGTCGGCCCGACGGCGGCTCGCGAGCTCGCCCGTCACTTCCGCTCGATGGCCGCGATCGAGGCCGCCACCGAGCCCGAGCTCGCGGCTGTCGACGGCGTCGGCCCGACCATCGCCGACGCGGTCACCCGGTGGTTCGCCGTCGACTGGCACCGCGACATCGTCGAGCGCTGGCGCGCGGCCGGCGTGCTGCTCGCCGACGCCGACCTCGACGAGGGCCCGCGGCCGCTCGAGGGCGTCACCGTCGTCGTGACCGGCACCCTCGCCTCGCACTCGCGCGACGGCGCGACCGAGGCTGTGCAGTCGCGTGGCGGCAAGGTGACCGGCTCGGTGTCGAAGAACACGACCTTCGTCGTGTTGGGCGACGAGCCGGGTCAGTCGAAGTACGACAAGGCCGTCAAGCTCGGCGTCCCTGTCCTCGACGCCGACGGGTTCGCGGTCCTGCTCGAGCAAGGACTCGACGCGGCCCGCGAGGTCGCCACGGTCCTCGAGGCCTGACCTCTTGGGAGGCCGGGTCAGGCCGGGAGGTAGGACGCCGAGACCGTCGCGGCGATGCCGGCAAGGTGGGCCAGGCGCAGCACCTCCGACGCGCGGAAGCGCGGACCGCCCGGGCGGCCGACGAGGACGACGCGGGTCGGGGTCCCGACGGGCGCCGCGGCCATCTCGACGCCGAGGACGTCCCACGACTCGGGCACCCACTCCTCGTCCGAGCCGAGCCGGCGGGCGGTCGCCAGCGGCAGCCAGGGCAGCGTCAGCCCGGTCGTGTCGGGGGCGGCGGAGGAGGCGGCGTGCACCTGGAGGGAGCCGCCAACGTCTTCGAGCAGCACCGCCCAGCCGGCGCGGAAGACCCCCGGGGCGTTCTCGACGAGCAGCCGCAGGCCGTCCTGCGGGGCCGCGGCCAGCTCGTCGACGAGCTCGAGGTCGCGGTGCAGGTCCTGCGCGCCGCGGTAGGGCCGCAACGACTCCACGACGACGCCCGGCACCGACTGCGCGCAGGAGATGAGCCGGTCGGCGAGCCCGCCGGGTGGCATCTCGACGAGCAGGTCGTCGACGGCGCCCTCCGGCCCGCGCTCCACGACGTCGAGGCTGAGGATGTCGGCCCCGGCCTCGCCCAACGCGGTCGCGACCGCACCCAGCATCCCCGGGCGGTCGGGCAGCACGACGCGGAGCAGGTAGGACACACGGGCCTCCAGGAGCGGGCGGGTGGAGCAGGGGGTGCGCCTCCATGGTGCGCCTGCCCGGTGACCGCTGTGTTTCGCGGCCGTGTCCCACCCGTGAAGGTCGCCGGGAACCCGTTCGCGCCGCGCCACTAGGCTCGGTACGCCCGTCCGCTGCAGCACGAGACGACCCGGCAGGAGCCGCATGCCCGAGATCACCCGCGAGGAGGTCGCGCACCTCGCGCGGCTCGCGCGGCTCGCCCTCGACGACGCCGAGCTCGACGGCCTCGCGGCCCAGCTCGACGTCATCCTCGGGGCGGTCGCGCAGATCTCCGAGGTCACCGACGCCGCCGACGTCCCCCCGACGACCCACGCGGTCCCGGTCGAGAACGTCACCCGCCCCGACGTCGTCATGCCGTCGCTGCCGCGCGACGCGGTGCTCGCCGGCGCCCCGGCGGCCGAGGACGGCCGCTTCCGCGTCCCGCGCATCCTGGACGACGAGGCATGACCGACCTCACGCGGCTGACCGCCGTCGAGACGCGGGCCGCCATCGAGAGCGGTCAGGCCAGTGCGGTTGAGGTGGCCCAGGCTCACCTCGACCGGATCGCCGCGACCGACGGTGCCGTCCACGCCTTCCTGCACGTCGACACCGAGGGCGCTCTGGCGCAGGCCGCCCGCGTCGACGCGGGTGAGCTCACCGGGCCGCTGGCCGGCGTACCCCTTGCCCTGAAGGACGTCATCTGCACGGAGGGCGTCCCCACGACCGTCGGCAGCCGGATACTTGAGGGCTGGCGGCCGCCCTACGACGCGACCGTCACCGTGCGCCTGAAGGCCGCCGGCGTCGTGGTGCTCGGCAAGACCAACATGGACGAGTTCGCGATGGGCTCCTCCACCGAGCACAGCGCCTACGGCCCGACCCACAACCCGTGGGACCTCACCCGCATCCCCGGCGGCTCGGGCGGTGGCTCGGCGGCGGCGCTCGCGGCCTACCAGGCGCCACTTGCGATCGGCACCGACACCGGCGGCTCGATCCGCCAGCCGGCCGCGGTCACCGGCACGGTCGGGGTCAAGCCGACCTACGGCGGGGTGTCGCGCTACGGCCTCGTCGCCTTCAGCTCGAGCCTCGACCAGGCCGGCCCGTGTGCCCGCACCGTGATGGACGCGGCGCTGCTGCACGAGGTCATCGCCGGTCACGACCCGCGCGACTCGACCTCGATCGACCGCCCGGTCCCGCCGGTGGTCGAGGCCGCCCGCCAGGCCGACGTGAAGGGCCTGCGGGTCGGCGTCGTCAAGGAGCTCTCGGGAGACGGCTACGAGCCCGGCGTGCAGGAGCGCTTCGACGAGGCCGTCGCGCTGCTGCAGGAGCTCGGCGCGATGGTGTCCGAGGTCAGCTGCCCGCACTTCGGCTACGCCCTGCCGGCCTACTACCTGATCGCGCCCTCGGAGGCGTCGAGCAACCTGGCCCGCTTCGACGCCGTGCGCTACGGCCTGCGCGTCGGCGACGACGGCGAGCGCTCGCTCGAGGAGGTCATGGCGCTGACCCGCGCCCAGGGCTTCGGCGCCGAGGTCAAGCGCCGGATCATCCTCGGCACCTACGCGCTGTCCAGCGGCTACTACGACGCCTACTACGGCCAGGCGCAGAAGGTCCGCACCCTCATCACCCGCGACTTCCAGGCCGCGTGGGAGTCGGTCGACGTGCTCGTCGCGCCGACCTGCCCGACGGTCGCCTTCCCCTTGGGCGCCAAGCTGTCCGACCCGCTGTCGATGTACCGCCAGGACGTCGCGAGCATCCCCGCCAACCTCTACGGCGGGCCCGCTGCGTCCTTCCCGTGCGGGTTGTCCGAGGGCCTGCCGGTCGGCCTGCAGGTCATGGCGCCGACGCTGCAGGACGACCGCCTCTACCGCGTCGGTGCGGCGCTCGAAGCGGCGTACCTCTCCCGATGGGGCGGGCCGCTGCTCGCCTCCGCCCCCGAGCTGTTGGAGTCCCGATGAAGCCCGTGTCCGTAGAGCGCGTCATCCCCGCGCCCGCAGCCCAGATCTTCGCGGTGCTCGTCGACCCGAAGCGGCACCAGGAGATCGACGGCTCCGGCACCGTCCAGCAGCCGACCAAGGCGCCCGCGCGGCTCTCGCTCGGCGCGCGCTTCGGCATGGGCATGAAGATGGGTGCGCCCTACAAGATGGTCAGCAAGGTCACGGAGTTCGAGGAGGACCGCCTCATCGCGTGGCAGCCCGTCCCGGACTACCCGCTCGTGTCGCGCCTCGTCGGTGGGCGCACCTGGCGCTACGAGCTGGAGTCGGTCGAGGGCGGCACCCTCGTGCGCGAGACGTGGGACCCGACCACCGAGCGGCTCCCGGTGATCGTCCGTGCCGCGGCCGGGCTGACCAAGACCAACATGGAGAAGACGCTCGCCAAGCTCGAGGAGGTCGTCACCGGATGACGGCAGTGCCCTACGCCGAGGCGCTCGCGGAGTTCGAGCCGGTCATCGGCCTCGAGACCCACGTCGAGCTCGGGACCGCGTCGAAGATGTTCTGCGGCTGCGCGACGGAGTTCGGCGCGGAGCCCAACACCCAGACCTGCCCGGTCTGCCTCGGCCTGCCGGGCGCGCTGCCGGTCGTCAACGCGATGGCCATCGAGTCGACGATCCGCATCGGCCTCGCCCTGCACTGCGACATCGCGACCTGGTGCCGCTTCGCGCGCAAGAACTACTTCTACCCCGACATGCCCAAGAACTTCCAGACCAGCCAGTACGACGAGCCGCTGTGCACCGACGGCTACCTCGACGTGGTCGTGGCCGGAGAGACGGTGCGGATCCCGATCGAGCGGGTGCACCTCGAGGAGGACACCGGAAAGTCGCTGCACGTCGGTGGCGCGACCGGGCGCATCCACGGTGCGTCGCACTCGTTGGTCGACTACAACCGCGCCGGCATCCCGCTGGTGGAGATCGTCACCAAGCCGGTCACCGGCACCGGCGCTCTCCCCGCCGAGGTGGCGAAGGCCTACGTCACCGAGCTGCGCGACGTCCTGCGCGGCCTCGGCGTCAGCGACGTGAAGATGGAGCAGGGCTCGATGCGCTGCGACGTCAACGTCTCGCTCAACAAGCCTGGCGAGGAGTGGGGCACCCGCTCGGAGACCAAGAACGTCAACTCGCTGCGCTCTGTCGAGCGGGCGGTGCGATCCGAGGTCGAGCGGCAGGCCTTCCGGCTGCGGGCCGGCGAGCGGATCGTCCAGGAGACCCGCCACTTCCACGAGGACACCGGCATGTCGACGTCGGGTCGCTCCAAGGAGGAGGCGACCGACTACCGCTACTTCCCCGAGCCCGACCTCGTGCCGGTCGCGCCCGACCCCGAGTGGGTCGCATCGCTGAAGGCCGCGCTGCCCGAGGCGCCCTCGGTGCGCCGTGCGCAGCTCGTGTCCCGACTGGGCCTGTCGGACCTCGACGCGCAGGCCATGGTCAACGCCGGCGTGCTCGACCTCGTGCTCGCCACCGTCGAGGCCGGCGCGGCTGCGGCCGAGGCCCGCAACTGGTGGCTCGGCGCCCTGGCACAGAAGGCCAACGAGCTGGGCGTCGACGCGGGCGACCTGCCGATCACTCCTGAGCAGGTTGCTCGCGTGTGCGTTCTCGTGACCGACGGGACGTTGAACGCCGGACTGGCCCGCCAGGTCGTCGACGGCGTGCTGGCCGGTGAGGGATCCCCGGACGAGGTCGTGGCCTCCCGCGGGCTCGCTGTCGTCTCCGACGAGGGTGCTCTGCTGCTCGCCGTCCGCGAGGCTCTGGCCGCCGCTCCCGACGTCGCTGAGAAGGTCCGTGGCGGCAAGATCCAGGCCGTGGGCGCCTTGGTCGGCGGGGTCATGAAGGCCACCCGCGGCCAGGCCGACGCCGCCACCGTCCGCCGCCTCGTCCTCGCCGAGCTCGGCGTCTCCGAGGAGTAGCCGGGGCTCGTCGTCGGAAGCGGCTCGTCGCTCCCCGACGAGAGAGCGCGATGGCGAGTGCATGAGGTGCTCGCGAGATGTCCACAGTTCTGGCTGCACGCGCCCGATGTCGTCAGTCCGCCTTCACACTCCTGTGGTGAGCCGAGGGGAGCGTGACGAGGACGGATTCCCGGTTGCTGACAAGGTCAATGACGGGTCGGTCTACGTCGACGAGTTCGAGGTCGCCTGGGTCTGCGAGTACGAACCCGCGCTCGGCTACGTGTGGCGCAGCCTTGGCCCAGTCCATCCTCCCCAAACGGAGGACTGACCTGTGGAGAACCTCCCCACCGCCGCCCCCGCGCTCTACCCTGAGCGGGTGGAGGAGACGACAGAGTTTCTGAGCGTCGACGAACTCGCTGAGCGACTCGGCTGCTCTCCCGACGATGCCTTCGCGCTCGTCCGGCGTCTTGGCCCGCGGGGCGTAGTCCGGACCGCCGACCGCCGGTGGCTCATACCGGCAGCGGCCGTGGAGGAGATTCGAGCCGCCAGCTCACTCGGTCAGTAGTCGTCCCCGTCCGGGCCACTGCATCGTTGCGATCGCATGGCCAACGGCACCTACCCGTTGCTGTACCTGCTTGGGCTTCCGTCGCAGAGCGGCGGTCCTCCTGCCCGTCCAGGGGTCCGCTCCTGCCACGGCCAACAACCTCCGCGTTCGTTCAGCCAGATGCCTAGGAGCGTGGGTCCGAAACACGCGCGGCGGGGTGCTTCGGCGCAGCAGTGACCCTTGGGACACTTGAGTGTGCTTGCGGATCAAGGTGATGACGGTCTGTTCGAGATGACGCCGGTGGAGCCGCCGGTGGTCGAGCGGGGCCCGGTGGACAAGACGTTTCGGCCCTTCGATCCGGGCCAGGCGTGGCTGGTCCCGCCGTCGTTGGACGAGTGGCTTCCGCAGGACCACATCGCCCGGTTCATCGCCGATCTCGTCGATGAGCACCTGGACCTGTCGGCGTTCTACGCCGATTACCGCGAGGGTCGGGGGGCACCGCCGTTCGACCCGCGGCTGATGGTGCGGGTGCTGCTGCTGGGTTACACGAGTGGGATCCGGTCTTCCCGCAAGCTCGAGGCGGCGTGCAGCGACATCGTGGCGTTCCGCTGGCTGGCGGCCGGGCAGGTGCCGGCGTATCGGGCGATCGCGAAGTTCCGTAAGCGGCACCTGTCGGCGTTGGGGCACCTGTTCGTGCAGGCCTTGGAGTTGTGCCAGGCCGCCGGGATGGTCCGGCTCGGTCGGGTCGCGCTGGACGGCACGAAGGTCCGGGCGAACGCCTCCCGGCGCAAGGCGATGAGCTACGCCCGGATGACCGACAAGCAGAAGGCTCTGGCTGCTGAAGTCTCGGCGCTGCTGTTTGAGGCGGAGCGGGTCGACAAGGACGAGGACGCCTTGTTCGGGGCGTGTCAGATCGTCTGTGTAAGTCGCTGAGGTCCGACGCTGGGGCTGACGCCTCGGACAGGAGACTGCACGATGAAGGCACCGACGCTTGCGAAGGCCGCTGTGACCACCTCGGACGACGACATCTCGAACGGCGGCC